>NZ_JBCNZM010000002.1:14802-98194 GCF_040227615.1 Bacteroides sp. RTP31139st1_H2_RTP31139_211217
AGGCAGAGCGTATGTTCTCGTTCGGGGAAGTGCCGTTGGAGTTAACTGCCGGAGACTCTTTGCAGCAGGGCAGTTTCTCCTATGCAGGGGATATGGAGGCTTTTATGTCGATGACTTCCGTTGGCGATACCCTGCTCGTCACCTTTGACTTTCCGGAGGATAAGCTGGAACAGCATCTTCAGAATGACATTTGGATAAGGGTTCGTTCAGAAGGGATGGAATTGCGGTTGCCTGCGGAGGTACAAGCGGTTGTGGTAGATGTGGAAGATATGGAAGCCAATTTCTACGGACTCCGTTGCGATACGCTCTCTTTCCGCACGCGATACCTTGCCCGGCTGGAAGATTGCCATGTCACTGCGCTTGCGGCGCAGGCGCAGAGCTTGCATCTCAACAGCGGCACAGTGCGCAACCTTTATCTGAATCTGGACGAGATAGCCGACTGGGATGTCAATACCGGTTCCTTCCATATCGATACGGAGCATCTGTCCGGCAGTCGCTATCATCGTTGTCTTTTGCAGAAGAATGAATGCCGCCGGGTGTTCTGGACACCGTTAAAGGATGATGCCTCTTTGAGTGTGGAGTTAAAACAAGCAGTTAAAATAGAAGTAGGTGAGTAGCCATAATACGAAATGACTTATCTTTGCACATGAATCAAAAAGTGTAGAGTATATGGCCTTGCAATTGGTATTCGTATTGGTAGCTATCATTATAGGCGCCCGCTTGGGCGGCATTGGACTAGGTGTAATGGGAGGGATAGGTCTGGCAATTCTGACGTTTGGTTTCGGATTACAGCCTACATCACCTCCCATTGACGTTATGTTGATGATAGCCGCCGTCATTTCTGCCGCATCCTGCATGCAGGCGGCTGGCGGACTGGACTATATGGTAAAGCTGGCGGAACGGTTGTTGCGGAAGAATCCTTCGCAGGTCACCATCTTGAGCCCTATTGTGACCTATTTGTTTACTTTTGTTGCCGGCACGGGACATGTGGCATATTCGGTGCTTCCCGTGATTGCCGAGGTTGCCACGGAGACCAAGATTCGTCCCGAGAGGCCACTGGGCATTGCGGTGATTGCTTCGCAGCAGGCTATTACGGCAAGTCCCATTTCGGCTGCCACCGTCGCACTGCTTGGGTTGCTGGCGGGATTTGATGTCACCTTGTTTGATATTCTGAAAATAACGATTCCTGCTACCATTATCGGGGTACTTGTGGGCGCCTTGTTCTCCATGAAGGTGGGCAAGGAGTTGGCAGACGACCCGGAGTACAGAAAGAGGTTGACCGAAGGCTATCTTGATGTCAAGAAGGTGGAGATAAAGGATATACACAATAAACGGCATGCCGTCTTGTCTGTGCTTATCTTTATCCTTGCCACTGTTTTTATCGTGTTCTTTGGTTCGTTCGACAGTTTGCGTCCTGCCTTCGTGATAGACGGCGAGACGGTGAGACTCGGCATGTCTGCCATTATCGAAATCGTGATGCTCTCTGCCGCCGCCCTCATCTTGCTGCTGACTCGCACCGACGGCATGAAGGCAACGCAAGGTTCCGTCTTCCCGGCAGGCATGCAGGCGGTGATTGCCATATTCGGCATTGCCTGGATGGGAGATACTTTTCTTCAGGGAAACATGCTTCAGTTGACCCAGTCTATCGAGGGAGTGGTGAGGCAAATGCCGTGGCTGTTCGGGATAGCCTTGTTTGCCATGTCGATTCTGCTTTATAGCCAGGCCGCCACTGTGCGCGCACTGATGCCTTTGGGCATCGCTTTGGGCATTTCGCCTATGATACTGGTTGCTCTGTTCCCGGCCGTAAACGGTTACTTCTTTATTCCCAACTATCCCACCGTAGTAGCAGCCATTAATTTCGACCGTACCGGAACTACCCGTATCGGCAAGTATGTGCTGAACCACTCGTTCATGCTTCCCGGACTTGTTTCGACTGGCGTTGCCATCGGGCTGGGGTTGCTTTTCATCAGGATATTCTAAGGGAAACCGCTGCTTTCAATCCGTTGTATATAGGGCTTTGTTTACTTGTGTATAGGGGAGTGTTCCCTTTTACTCATTGCCTTATCAGCGCCTAATGGTCGTGCGGCAATCTGCTGACGGCTGTTAAGCGAGTTGTTGATGGCCGTTAGGCGATTGCATCATGGCCGTTGCATACTGTTGATTCCTTATGTCCGACGTAATAAATACCTTCATTCTCTGAATAAAGCACAGAGGAAAACAGTATTGAAGTCTTGGCTTTGTGTGGCTGTACGCATTTGTTCTGATTGCATTTGAAGGGGGAGGAGATGGAATTAATACCGTGTTTGCAGGATATTGATTTCGTGCAGGTATGATTTAAATAAGATGTGATACAAGAAATTAATGACTTGTGTTACTTCATGTTAGTTTCTTGTGTGTCAGTATTTCTGTTTGTGAAACGGTGTGGAAGCAAATTTTGCTTCCACACTTTTGAGTTGCTTCCACCGCATCTGTAATGCCGATGAATAAAGGGATGTGGAGAGGAGGTGGAAGTGTGGAAGCAATTTGCACAAACATTATTTGCGCAAACATTTTTTTCTGTCCTTGATGGGAATTAAAAAAAATGAGGATAAACGGCCTTTAAACCTTTTATCCTCATTGTAGTTGCGGAGATCCGACTCGAACGAATGACCTTTGGGTTATGAGCCCAACGAGCTACCAACTGCTCCACTCCGCGATGTTATCGTTTTGTGGGTGCAAAGGTACGGCTTTTTATTTAATATGCAAATAAAATGCATGATATTTTTGAGGTTAAGTGGATTTTAATGAGTAATATGTTGATAAATAGAACGATAATAAGCCTACTTTTTTTCTTCCTTTTTAGGGCTGTTCATTAATAAAATGAATGTTTTCTTGTAAGATATGCGGAAATGTCTTACTTTTGCTCAAATAATAAAGCAATGTGCAATTAATCTATGACCGTATCGAAGACAAAAGCTAAATTAGTGGACGTTGCCCGTCAGCTGTTTGCAAAGATGGGTGTTGAAAATACCACGATGAATGATATTGCCCTCGCTTCAAAGAAAGGTAGGAGAACGCTCTATACCTATTTTAAGAGCAAGGAAGATATCTACTTGGCTGTTGTTGAGTCGGAGCTGGATATTCTTTCGGATATGATGAAGCACGTGGTAGAGAAAGATATTCAGCCGGACGAGAAACTGATGGAAATGATTTACACTCATCTGGATGCGGTAAAAGAGGTTGTCTTTCGGAATGGTACTCTTCGTGCCAATTTCTTTCGGGATATTTGGAGAGTGGAGAAAGTGCGCAAACGTTTCGATGCTACAGAGACCCAGCTTTTCAAGGAGGTTCTGCGTGAAGGTATGGAGAAGGGTGTTTTCCAGATAGATGACTTGGATATGACTGCCGAGATTGTGCATTACAGTGTCAAAGGTATTGAAACACCTTATATCCGCGGCCATATAGGGGCCAATCTGGACGATGCGGTACGCGATACTTACGTGACCCGTCTGGTACTTGGTGCATTGGGAAAGAAGTAAGAATACATTTTATAAATAATTTTAAAATAATATGGGATTATTAGATGGAAAAACAGCCATTGTGACAGGTGCTGCACGCGGCATCGGCAAGGCTATCGCTTTGAAGTTCGCTCAAGAAGGAGCAAATATTGCATTCACTGACTTGGTGATTGATGAAAATGCCGAGGCTACGGCAAAAGAATTGGAAGCTTTGGGAGTAAAGGCAAAAGCTTATGCCTCCAATGCAGCAAACTTTGAAGACACTGCCAATGTAGTGGCAGAAATCCATAAGGACTTTGGACGTATTGATATTCTGGTAAACAATGCCGGTATCACACGTGACGGTCTGATGATGCGTATGAGCGAACAGCAATGGGATATGGTTATCAATGTCAACCTGAAATCGGCATTTAACTTTATCCATGCCTGCACACCCATCATGATGCGCCAGAAGGCGGGTAGCATTATCAATATGGCATCTGTGGTAGGTGTTCACGGCAATGCCGGCCAGGCCAACTATTCTGCTTCCAAAGCCGGTATGATTGCTTTGGCCAAGTCTATCGCTCAGGAGCTGGGTTCTCGTGGAATCCGTGCCAATGCCATTGCTCCGGGCTTCATCATGACAGCCATGACCGACGCCTTGTCTGAAGAGGTGAAGGCTGAATGGTGCAAGAAGATTCCTTTGCGTCGTGGCGGCACACCCGAAGACGTGGCAAATATCGCTACTTTCCTGGCTTCTGATATGTCTTCTTATGTATCCGGTCAGGTTATTCAGGTAGATGGTGGGATGAATATGTAATTTAATGATTAATGATTAGTGATTAATGTTTAATGAGAAGTTGGGTGTTAGTCATTAATCATTAATCACTAATCATTAAACATTAACAACCGATGACTGTCGTATACGAAGACAATCATATCATTATAGTCAACAAGACCGCTTCCGAGATAGTTCAGGGAGACAAAACGGGTGATACACCGCTTTCGGAAACTGTAAAGCAGTACCTGAAAGAGAAGTACAGCAAGCCTGGAAATGTCTTTATCGGTGTCGCTCACCGGCTGGACCGCCCCGTGAGCGGTCTTGTTGTTTTTGCCAAGACCAGTAAGGCACTGTCGCGTCTGAACGAGATGTTCAAGAATAGCGAGGTGAAGAAGACTTACTGGGCAGTAGTGAAGAACTTGCCCCGCGAGGAAGAGGGGGAATTGGTGAACTATCTGGTGCGAAATGAGAAACAGAACAAGAGTTATGCATACGACAAGGAGGTGCCGGGCAGCAAGAAAGCGATTTTGCATTACCGGCTCATCGGGCGGTCGCAGAACTATTATCTGTTGGAAATAGATTTGAAAACCGGACGCCATCACCAGATACGTTGTCAGTTGGCAAAGATGGGCTGTCCCATCAAGGGAGATTTGAAGTATGGTTCGCCCCGCTCCAATCCCGACGGCAGCATCTGTCTGCATGCGCGGTATATCCGTTTTGTGCATCCGGTGTCCAAAGAACTGATAGAAGTGGAGGCGCCCGTTCCTCCCGGAAATTTATGGAATGGTTTTGAAACGATTTAATCTTACAGTAATGAAGAAAATCACAGTTTTGTCGGGTTTGCTGCTCCTTGCGGGATTGGCTGCCCAAGCTCAGGAAAGAGTTGCTGAGTATAACGTGCGTCCGGCCGTTACGGTGCGCACTCCCCTCCAGGGCGATAGTATCAACTTCAAGGGAGACAAGTTTACTACCGGCAATCTTCTGAAGACGAAGGTCAGTCTCGACTTCGACGGAGGTCGGTACGAACGTATGGTTGCTGATACGGCTGGATATGTAACTGTGGCAAAGGCGGACAAGGACAATCTGTTCTATCTGTTTGCTACCAATCTGCGTGCGGAGCGTTTCATGAAGGGCAAGCTGAATGTATATTCTCCTGCCCGTTTTGAGGTGTTTGTAAACGGTGAATCCAAGCAAGTCAAGGAGACAGCGGAGGACAGCTTGTCGCAGGTCCGTCCTACGGCTGTCAGTTTGCGTATGGACCCCGAAGCGGATTATGAGATTGTCATCAAGTTGCTTTCAAGCGCGGACGACAAGATGCAGCCGATGCTGAAATGCGAATTTGAAAAGGAAAAGGACTTTGCCGATGTAGCCTGCCGGATGGCACCGGACATGAAGAGACGTTTCTCTTTGTTCAACACCAATTTCGGCTCCCGAGCGAGCAGGGTTTCTCTTTCGCCCAACGGCAAGTATCTGCTGACCCGCTATTCGGACAATTACGACGTGAAGCGTTCCAGGACCCGTTGTGAGCTGACCGAGGTAAAGACCGGCCGGGTGATATTGCCCAATGCCAATGAAAAGATGAACTGGATGCCCAACAGCAACAAGCTCTATTATACGGTTATGGGCGAGGAGCAGAATGACCTGGTTGTGTTCGATCCCGCCACGATGCGTGAGGAAGTGCTGCTGAAGAATGTTCCCGAAGGATATTTCAGCTGGTCTCCTACAGAAGACTATCTTATCTATATGCTCACGGACGAGGGCGAAAAGGTGAGTGGCCCGTTGAAACGTCTCTTGCATCCGGACGACCGTATCCCCAATTCTCGTGACCGCTATTATCTCATGAAATACGATGTGGCGACGGGACTTTCCGAGCGCCTGACCTACGGTAGTCACAACGTCTATCTGAATGATATTTCCCCGGATGGCAAGAAACTGTTGTGCAGCACTTCCAAGCCGGACATCACTCGATGCCCTTTCTCCCTCTCTTCTCTTTTCGAGATTGATTTGACCACCTTGCAGGCAGATACGCTGGTCGCCTGGGATGCTTATCTGGGAAGTGCTTCTTACTCTCCGGACGGGAAGCAGCTTCTGGTGACGGGCAGTCCGTCTGCTTTCGGAGGCATTGGCAAGAATTGCGGTGAACATCCCATAGCCAATGACTTTGATACCCAAGCATTCATTATGGATTTGGCTACAAAGAAAGTGCAGGCTATCACGCGCGATTTCAATCCTACGGTGTCTCTCGTGCAGTGGAACCGTGTGGACGGATGTATCTATTTCGATACGACTGATGGGGATTGCAGGCATATCTACCGTTATGTTCCGAAGACGGGCGGCTTTGAAATGCTTCCGCTTGAAGAAGATGTGATTACTTCCTTCACGCTGGCCAATGACAATCCGGTTGTGGCTGCCTATGTGGGCGGAGGAAACACCAGCACGGGCGTAGCTTATACGTACGACACGAAGAAAAAAGTTTCTACCCTGCTTGCCAATCCCATGAAGCCCATCCTCGATAAGATTGAGCTGGGACAGATGGAAGAGTGGAACTTTACAGCTTCGGACGGTACGGAGATAAAGGGAATGGTTTGTCTGCCGCCGTCTTTTGACCCGAACAAGAAGTATCCGCTTATCGTATACTATTATGGAGGAACGACTCCTACAACCCGCGGTATAACTTCCCCGTACTGTGCACAGTTGTTTGCGTCACGTGACTATGTGGTTTATGTTATCCAGCCCAGTGGTGCCATCGGGTACGGCCAGGAGTTCTCTGCACGCCATGTCAATGCATGGGGTGAGCGTACGGCCGATGAGATCATTGAAGGTACGAAGAAATTCTGTGCAGCCCATCCGTTTGTCAACGATAAACGTATCGGATGCCTGGGTGCCTCTTATGGAGGATTCATGACGATGTATCTGCAGACTAAGACGGACATGTTTGCTGCCGCTGCCTCGCATGCTGGCATCAGCAATGTAACGAGCTATTGGGGCGAGGGTTATTGGGGATATTCCTATAACTCTGTTGCGGCAGCCGATAGCTATCCTTGGAATAATCTCGATTTGTTTACGAAGTATGGAGCATTGTTCAATGCGGACAAGATTAATACCCCTCTGTTGTTGCTGCATGGCACGGTAGATACAAACGTGCCTATCGGTGAAAGTATCCAGTTGTATAATGCGCTGAAGATATTGGGCAAGCCGGTGGAATTTATTACCGTGGACGGTGAAAACCATTTTGTACTTGATTATGCAAAACGTGAATTGTGGCACAATTCAATTATGGCTTGGTTTGCCCGCTGGCTGCAGGATAGTCCGGCATGGTGGAATGACCTTTATCCGGAAAGACATTGGTGATTTCTTAGTTGATAACTGTCAACTATCAATTTAAAAAGCCGTTTCCCAGAATAGACAAGGAGGAAACGGCTTTTTTGTTGTAGTGTGCTTACTGTTATTGGGCCACTTTTGCTGTGTCTTGGACGTTCTCGGCTTTCTGCAAAGTATCCGTTACCACAGTGTCGTTAGACAAGGTTGTTGTCTTACTCGGCTGTTCTACCGGAGCCTTAGCTTGAGCCAAGAACGTTCCACCACAAACAAACATAAACAGGGCTGCTACTAATACTAATTTTTTCATAATTCATTTGCTTTTAGGTTGGTATATCTTATTGTTAAGTCTAAGTGCTTGCTTGTTGTAGCGCTTGTTGCTTACGTCTGATATAGGTCAAATGGTGTGCCAGAAAGAGTGTATACTGGATAATACTCTGATAATTAGCGATATATGTTTCTATGCAAAGTGTGGCATAGTGTGGAAAAGTGTGGAATGTGTGGAGGAGAGTGTGGAATAATTCCACACCCTTTAGTCGGATATGTTATAAAGCTTCAACTTGTTGTACAGCGTTTTGCGGTCAATGCCCAACAGTTGTGCAGCGCGGCTCTTGTTGTTTCCCGTCTGCCGCAAGGCTTCGATGATTTGATGCTTCTCTGCCTCCTCATTGCGGAGAGGGATACCGATGATGGCCGGTGCGGGTTCTTTCAGTTCATTCAGTTCGTTGATAGTAATGAATTTGCCTTGTGCCAGCAAGGTTGCACGGCGTACCATATTCTTCATTTGGCGTAGATTGCCGGGCCAGGGATATTCCAATAGGGCGCGGGATGCCTTGTCATCAAAGCCGGTCAGTTGCTTGTCCATTTCGCGGTTGGCCTGATCCAGAAAGAAATTGGCAAAGAGCAGGATGTCTTCACGGCGGTCTTTGAGTTGCGGCATGCGTAGGGTGAATTCATTGATACGGTGATATAAATCTTCACGGAACGCCCCTTTTTCGATGGCTTGCTCCAAATTTTCGTTGGTGGCGGATACCAGACGTATGTCCACGCTTATCTCTTTGTTTGAACCTACCGGACGTATCTTGCGCTCTTGCAAAGCACGCAGCAACTGTATTTGCACTTCATAGCTCAGATTACCTATCTCATCCAGGAAGATGGTACCGCCGTTGGCTTCGACGAAAGCGCCCGTTTTGTCGGTCAGTGCGCCGGTAAAGGCGCCCTTTATGTGCCCGAAGAACTCCGAAGCGGCCAATTCTTTGGGAATAGAACCGCAATCGATGGCTACAAACGGCTGGTCGGCACGCTTGCTGAGCTGGTGGATGCGGTGAGCTACGTATTCTTTGCCCGTTCCGCTGGCACCATTGATGAGTACAGACATATTGGTAGGTGAAACCAGTTTCACATAATTGTAGAGTTGTTTGGCTGCGTCGCTCTCTCCCTCAAGGAAGTCGGAGGAGGACAATGAGCCTTCTGCACCCTTCAGAGGCTGATTTTTCATCTTGTCGGAATGCATCGTCTGTTTGGGTGAAACGGATGGTCTGTTTGGGGTAAACGCATCATCTGTTCGGGACGAATGCATCATCTGTTTCAAAGCGGAGGATGATGCATTCAAGGCTTCGCCTATTTTTTTCAGTAATTCGTCCGGGTTCACAGGCTTGGCAATGTAATCGCAGGCTCCCAGTTTCATGGTTTGGACGGCCGACTGTATGTCAGCGTATCCTGTCATGATGATAAGCGGTATTTGCAGGCCGTGTTCGCCCAGCCATTTCAATAAGTCAATGCCATCCTTGTCGGGCAGGCGCAGGTCAGACAATATCAAGTCTACGGTTTCCGACTCAATATGTTTTTGAGCACGGGCAATGTTGCTGGCAGAGGTTACTTGGAAACCTTTTTTGCCGAGCCATGTTTTTAGCATCATGCCGTAAGTAATATCATCTTCTACAATTAATATGGATGTCATTGCTTTAGCCTTTTATCTCTTTTATGTAGGCAAAGGTAAGTGCTTTTGTCTGATTTTAGTATATTTGCAAACTTAAATTAAATAAAAAACAAAATGAAAAGAAATCTTATTGTATTATTAACTATACTGGTTTGCAGTCTGACTGCTTGCAAGCCGGGACAAAAGAAAGAGGAAGATATGGAAAAAGAAACGAAGCTGAAGATTGAAACAAGTGCGGGTGACATCACCGTGAAACTGTATAATGAAACCCCGAAACATCGTGATAACTTTATCAAGCTGGTGGAAGACGGCACGTATGAAGGTACGCTGTTCCACCGTGTCATCAAGGACTTTATGATACAAGCAGGTGACCCGGAATCGAAGAAGGCTCCGAAAGGCAAGATGCTGGGGGCAGGCGACGTGGGTTATACCGTTCCTGCCGAATTTGTTTATCCGAAGTATTTTCACAAAAAAGGTGCTTTGTCGGCTGCACGCCAGGGTGATGAGGTGAACCCTGACAAGGCATCATCCGGCTGCCAGTTCTACATTGTGACCGGAAAAGTGTATAATGACTCTACCTTGCTGGGGATGGAACAGCAGATGAATCAGATGCGCTTGAACAATGCTTTCAACGCGTTGGCGCAGAAACACATGAAGGAAATCTACAAGATGCGCAAGAATAATGACCAGGACGGTCTGATGGATTTGCAAGATTCCTTGATTGCGCAGGCAGAGGCTCAGGTTGCCAAGGAACCGGAGTTCAAGTTTACCCCCGAGCAGGTGAAGGCTTATACTACCGTGGGCGGTACTCCACATTTGGACGGTGCATATACCGTGTTCGGTGAAGTGCTGGAAGGTATGGATATTGTTGATAAAATACAGAAGGTCAAGACTGACCGTAACGACCGTCCCGAAGAGGATGTGGTTATTAAAAAAGTGACAGTGATAGATTGATGATAGATTCTGTCATTCCATTTTATGAAAATAAACAAAAAGATATTTGACAACGGTCTGCGGTTGGTGCACAATGAGGACACCAGCACGCAGATGGTTGCCTTGAATATTGTTTATGACGTGGGTGCCCGTGACGAACATCCCGAGCATACGGGCTTTGCCCATCTGTTCGAGCATCTGATGTTCGGAGGTTCGGTGCATATTCCTGATTATGACGCTCCTTTGCAATTGGCAGGCGGGGAGAATAATGCATGGACCAATAATGATATAACCAATTACTACCTGACGGTTCCAAAATCGAATGTGGAAATCGGCTTCTGGCTGGAGTCCGACCGCATGCTGGAACTGGCATTCAGTGAGCAAAGTCTTGAAGTGCAGCGTGCGGTAGTGATGGAGGAATTTAAACAACGTTGCTTGAACCAGCCGTATGGTGATGTGGGACATCTGCTTCGTCCTTTGGCTTATCAAACGCATCCTTATCGCTGGCCTACTATCGGGAAAGACCTCTCTCACATTGCCAATGCCACGCTGGACGAGGTAAAGGAATTCTTTTTTCGTTTTTATGCACCTAATAATGCAGTGCTGGCCGTTACCGGAAATATTTCGTGGGAAGAAACGGTTAGGCTGACAGAAAAATGGTTTGCTCCCATTCCCCGTAGGAATGTGCCCGTAAGGCAATTACCGCAAGAAGTTGTGCAGACGGCGGAACGCCGGCAGACGGTGGAACGGAATGTTCCTCTGGATGCTTTGTTCATGGCTTATCACATGTGCAGCCGTGAGGATGCCGATTATTATGCCTTCGATATTCTGTCGGATATTCTGAGCAATGGACGTTCCAGTCGCTTGACCCGCAGGCTGGTGCAGGAGCAAAAGCTCTTTTCCAGTCTCGATGCCTATATCTCTGGTACACGGGATGCCGGACTGCTGCATATCAGTGGAAAACCATCTGCAGGCGTATCTTTGGAGCAAGCCGAGGCTGCTGTCCGGAAAGAGTTGGAAGAGTTGAAATCCGGGTTTGTTGGAGAACAAGAATTGGAGAAAGTAAAGAACAAGTTTGAGTCTACACAGATATTCGGCAACATCAATTATCTGAATGTTGCCACGAATCTTGCCTGGTTTGAACTGACCGGACAGGCAGAAGACATAGACCGTGAAGTGGACAATTACCGCTCTGTGACGGCAGAACAGCTTCATAGGGTCGCCCAACAGACCTTCCGCGATGAAAACGGGATTGTGCTTTATTACCAAAAAGAAAACCTTTAGTATGAAAAAATTATTTGATACGTATAAGCAGCACTATAAAGCATTGCTTCTCCTGGGGCTACCCATTGTGGTGGGGCAGTTGGGAGTCATTGTGCTTGGTTTTGCCGATACGCTGATGATTGGGCATCACAGCACGGAGGAACTGGGTGCCGCTTCTTTCGTAAACAATCTGTTTACTCTTTGCATTATTTTCAGTACGGGCTTCAGCTACGGGCTGACACCGGTTGTAGGGGGCTTCTACGGTAACCGCCGCTTTGCCGAGGCAGGGCAGGCGTTGCGGTGTAGCCTGGTTGCCAATGTGCTGGTGACTTTGTTGCTGACTCTTGTCATGGCTGTTCTCTATTTCAATGTGGAGCGGCTGGGACAGCCCGGAGAATTGCTGCCTCTAATCAAGCCTTACTATCTGGTGTTGCTTGCTTCACTGGTCTTTGTCATGCTGTTCAACGGTTTCAAACAGTTTACGGACGGCATCACCGATACCAAGACGGCCATGTGGATTCTGCTCGGAGGGAATGCGCTTAACATCGTAGGAAACTATATACTTATCAATGGAAAGCTGGGCTTTCCGGAGATGGGACTGCTTGGTGCGGGTATCAGCACCTTGTTCTCCCGCATTGTGATGGTGGTGGTCTTTGCGGCGATTGTGCTTCGCGGCCGCCGGTTTATCCGTTACAGGCTCGGCTTCATGCGGCTGGGGTGGTCGATGCCGATGTTCAGGAAGCTCAATGCACTGGGCTGGCCCGTGGGTATGCAGATGGGTATGGAGACCGCTTCCTTCAGTCTGAGCGTCGTCATGGTGGGCTGGCTGGGGACACTTGCCCTAGCATCGCATCAGATAATGCTTACTATCTCTCAGTTCACCTTCATGATGTATTATGGCATGGGCGCTGCGGTTGCCGTGCGTGTCAGCAACTTCAAGGGGCAGGGAGACGGGCAGAATGTGCGCCGCTCGGCGTATGCCGGCCTTCACATCATCCTGTGTATGGAGGTGGTGTTGCTGGGTATCGTCTTTGCGCTTCGCGGTCAGGTAGGGGGATGGTTTACGGACAATGCGGAAGTGTCCGGCATGGTTGCCGCTCTCTTCTTCCCGTTCTTGATTTACCAGTTCGGCGATGGGTTGCAGATTAACTTTGCCAATGCCCTGCGCGGCATCTCGGATGTGAAACCGATGATGATTATTGCATTTATATCCTATTTTATTATATCTTTGCCCGTAGGGTACCTTTGCGGTTTCGTTTTCGGTTGGGGGCTGACGGGAGTCTGGATGGCTTTCCCGTTCGGACTGACCAGTGCGGGAGTGATGCTGTGGTTGAGGTTCCGTAAACAGACCAGGGAAAGGATTTGATAGTATGAATAATGTCTCCAAAGTAAAGATTGCCGTAGGCTACACTTTGTTGCTGGCGGTATTGTTTTTTTCCTTGTTTTTCGTACACCGGGAAATGGAGAACCTTATTCTTACTGATGACCGCGATGTACAATGGACAGACAGCGTGCTTGCCTTGATACGCGAGAAGGATACCAATACGATAAAAATGCTGCGCACGCTGAGTGAGGCGAATGACAGCATGGTATCCACCAGTGACATTGAGCAGATAATTGCCCAGCAGGACTCGGTAGTGACCCAGCAGCGTGTGCAGCACCGTATCATTACACATCGGGATACCGTCGTGACACGTCTTCGGAAGAAGGGGTTCTTCCGTCGTTTGGGTGAAGTGTTTGTCCCCCCAAAGAAAGATACGGCTATCCAGGTAAAGACCTCCCTTGAATTTGCAACGGATACGGTGATTGAACCCTATAATCCGGCCGATTCTTTGCATGAGAAACTGCGTGCCGTGGCCCAGCAGAAAAAAGCTGTAAACACTGTTATACAGCGACGTAAACGCTATCTGCAACGCTTGGACCATATGCTGACCGCTCGTATTGACAGCTTGCTGAAAGATTACGAGACGGAAACTCTGCTGCGTGCACGGACGGAAGCCGAGTATCAACAAGCGGTCCGACGCCGTTCGGCCAAGATTATCAGTGGCATTGCCGTAGGTGCGGTGTTGCTTTCCGCTTTTTTTCTTATTATCATCGGCCGCGACATAACCCGAAGCAACCGTTACCGTCGTGAGTTGGAAGAGGCCCGTCGTCGTGCCGAGGATTTACTCGCTGTCCGTGAAAAACTGATGCTTGCCATTACCCATGATTTCAAAGCCCCGCTCGGTTCTATTATGGGCTATGCCGACTTGCTTTCCCGTCTGACGGTGGATGAGCGTCAGCGGTTCTATCTGGACAATATGAAAACCTCATCGGAACATCTGCTGAAGCTGGTCGTTGATTTGCTCGACTTCCATCGTCTTGATTTGAACAAGGCCGAAATCAACCGGGTCACCTTTCATCCTTCCCGCCTGCTTGAAGAGATACACGTCAGTTTTGAACCACTTACGGCTGCCAAAGGACTGGCGCTTCATTGCGACATTGCCCCGGAGCTGGGCGGTACCTATATTTGCGACCCCTTGCGTCTGCGCCAGATTATCAACAATTTGCTGTCCAATGCCGTGAAGTTTACGGATCAAGGCAATGTTACCATGACTGCCCGTTACGAGGACCGTCGACTGGTAGTTGCCATTGCTGATACCGGTAAAGGTATGGAACCTGCCGACCGGGAACGTATCTTCCAGGAGTTTACCCGCTTACCGGGTGCTCAGGGTAAAGAGGGGTTTGGACTCGGACTTTCCATTGTCCGTATGCTGGTACAGTTGCTTGAAGGCACGATTGATGTAGACAGTGTGCCAGGCAAGGGAAGCACTTTCACCATATATATTCCTATCTATCCCGTAAGGAGTGAAGGACGGAGAATGAAGGATGAAGAATCGGGATGTGCTGCCACGCCGAATGGCAATTCTTCATTCCCCGTTCCTCATTCTTCACTGAAGAATGTCCTCCTTATCGATGATGACCGTATTCAGCTTACCCTTACTGCCGCCATGCTTCAGCAGAGTGGTATAAATTCTGTCTCTTGTTTACAACTGGATGAACTGCTGGATGCCTTGCGCACTGCAACCTTTGATGTTCTGCTTACTGATGTGCAGATGCCTGCTATTAATGGTTTTGATTTACTGAAACTGCTTCGTGCTTCGAACATACCGCAGGCACAGTCTGTTCCGGTGATTGCTGTCACTGCCCGCAGTGACATGCAGCGTGAGGAATTTACGGTGCATGGATTTGCCGGATGCCTGCATAAGCCGTTTACCGTCAGTGAATTGCTACATGAATTGAATATGGAGGACAAAGGGATGGAGGTTACGGAAGTTTCGGAAACTTCGGCTTGCCCGGGGTATAAATTCTCTTCGCTCACTGCTTTTTCGGTCGATGACCCCGAGGCGGCAAAGTCCATTCTGGAAAGTTTTGTGGCTGAAACCCGCCTCAATGCGGAGCGTTTGCAGAAGGCTGTGGAGAATGAGGATGTGGACGAGATGGCTGCTGTCTCCCACAAAATGATTCCCCTCTTTACTTTAATTGGAGCAGCGGAACTGGTTGCATTGCTGAAACTGTTGGAAACTTCTCATGGAGTGCCTTTTACCGGAGAGTTGAAAGAACACGCCCTTGCCGCCCTCGTTTTGATAGAGGATGTCATTACTCAGGCAACAGCTTTTCCGTAATGGGGGAACAGAGAAGAATACGTGATTTTTCTCTGTCGGGAACCAAATGTCGAAAGAAATTGTTTACTTTGTAAGACTTTTAAATACGATGAAAGATTGACGTTCCGATGAGAAGAAAATGGTTGAGAACAGCACTGTGGGTGTTGCTTACTCCTATTATACTGTTTATAATATTGATGATATTGCTTTATGTGCCTCCCGTACAGAATTTGATACGGAAGCAGGCTACGGCAATTGCATCAGATGCTACGGGTATGGACATATCCGTGGAGCGGATTGACCTTCGCTTTCCTTTGAATTTGTTGGTCCGCGGTGTATTGGTGGTACAGCCTGCCGACAGTGCTGTTGATGTGCAGCATCCCGATACCTTGCTGAATCTTGGAAGTTTGAACGTACGGGTACAGGCATGGCCTTTACTCAAAGGGAAAGTGGAGGTGGATGACATTACCTTGAAACAAGTTGCTGTCAACTCCTCCAATTTAATGGAAGGTATGTGTATCAAAGGAGTACTGGGGCATTTCTTTTTCGAAAGCCATGGCATAGACCTTACAAAAGAAGATGCCATCCTCAATAATATAGAATTGAGCGATACCCATGTGCAGGTGATGCTTGCAGATACCACTGAGACTCCCAAAGACACTACTGACACTGCGTTAAACTGGAAAGTCACACTCCATACTCTGAAGTTGAAGAACGTCTCGGTCGATTTACAGATGCCATTGGACTCCATGGGGCTGAAAGCCCATATAGGAGATGCTGAGATTGCGGACGCTGCTGCCGACCTGAAACACCAGTTCTATGGCTGGAGAAAATTCCTGCTGACTGGAACTTCTGTCAATTATGATACCGGTGGCCCGGGGAGTGCGATAGGCTTCGACCCCTCGCACATTGCTCTTCGCGACATTCGCCTGGGCATTGATTCTGTGATGTACTACGGCAGAGATATGAATGCCGTTATCCGGGAATTTTCCATGTATGAGCGTTCCGGTTTGAGTGTAACTTCCCTGACCGGGCGGTTGTTTGCCGATTCTACCGTTATCCGTATCCCTTCTTTGAAGTTGCTGACACCTCATAGTGAGATGAACCTTACGGCACAGACTTACTGGGAACTGATAAATATACCTACCACCGGCCGTCTGACAGCCCGTTTCAATGCCCGTATCGGCAAACAGGATGTACTGCTTTTTGCCGGTGGCTTGCCGGAAGCTTTCAAGGAAGCCTATCCGTTCCGTCCGTTGGTGATTCATGCCGGTACGGAAGGAAACCTGAAGCAGATGCAGATTTCCCGTTTTACGGCTGAGCTGCCCGGAGCCTTTTCGTTGAGTGGGGGAGGAGAATTCTGGAGCTTGACCGACAGTGTGAAACGTAATGGAAGCATGGACTTCGAAATGCATACGCAGAACTTGAACTTCCTGACCGGACTAGCTGACATTGCTCCCGATGGCTCCATCATTGTGCCGGACAGTATGCACCTTGCGGCACGTCTCGGTATGGAGGGGGCGCAGTGCACTGCCGCCCTGAAACTGAAGGAGAAGGAAGGCGCCTTGAATTTGGACGCCGCCTATAATCTTGCTACGGAAGCCTACCATGCCGACCTTGCCATCAACAACTTGCAGGTGCATCACTTCCTGCCCAAGGACTCTATCTATACTCTTACGGCAAAGATGTCCGCTAAGGGGCAAGGGGTGGATGTGGCATCACGAAAAACTGTGGCCGCTTTGAATGCCTCCTTGGAAAAACTACAGTATGGCCATTGGGACATTTCCGGTGTAGATGTGCATGCCGGACTCAAGTCATCCGTTGCTACCGTCCGTCTTGCCAGCGATAATGTCCTTCTCAAGATGCAGGGAAATGCGGATATGCGTCTTGACCGCAACTATCTGGATGGCGCTTTGGATTTAAATGTGGAAGAGGTGAATCTGCATAAGCTGGGTTTGGTGCCCCGACCATTGCAACACCCGTTTGCCTTTACAATGGGAGCGGAGGCACGTCATGATTCTCTCAAGTTGAGGCTTGATGCCGGTGACTTGAATCTGCGTTTCCGCGCTCACAGCACGTTGAAGAAGTTGATGGAACAGTCGGATAAATTTGTCTCTATCCTGACAAAGCAGATTGATGAACGGCGTTTGGACCATGCCGCTTTGCGCCAAGTCCTTCCTTCAGCGGGCATGCATCTGGAAGCCGGTAACCAGAATCCCGTCAGCTATTTCCTGGCTGCAAAGGGTATTTCCTATAATGATTTCAAACTGAGCTTCGGATTTACTCCGCAAGTCGGCATCAATGGACGTACAGCTGTTCACGGATTGCGCATGGACTCCTTGCAGCTCGATACGATATTTTTTACAGTGAAGCAGGATACTGCCCGCATGAAGTTGCAAGGTGGTGTCATAAACGGTCCCAAGAACCCGCAGTTTGTGTTCCGTAGCACACTGACGGGTGAAGTCCGTAATGAAGATGCGGAACTGACTGTGGATTATGTGAATGGAAAAGGGCAGACCGGTGTTCTATTCGGTATTAATGCCCGTCCGTTGACCGAAGGACACGGTCGCGGTAATGGTGTGCTGCTGAACCTTATTCCTGCCGAGCCGATTATCGCTTTCCGTAAATTCCACTTTGCGGACAATAGTAACTGGATTTATCTGCATAAGAATATGCGCGTCTATGCCAATATTGATATGGACAGCGACGATGGTCTGTGTTTCCGTATGCAATCCGACAAGAATGATACCCTTTCCTTGCAGAATATAAACGTAGAACTGAGCCGATTGCGCCTGGATGAACTTACGGAGGTACTTCCTTATATGCCCCGGCTTACGGGATTGTTCTCTGCCGAAGCAAATTATATACAGACTGCCACTTCCCTGCAGGTGTCTGCCGAAGCCAATGTAGAGAAACTGACCTACGAACGCCAACCGGTTGGAGACATCGGCCTGGGGGCTACCTGGTTGCCGGGCGACAAGAATACGCACTATCTGAATACCTATTTTACATATGATAATGAAGAAGTGATGACCGCCGACGGTATCTTGACGCAGAAGAACGGAAAGGATACCCTGGAAGTGTCCACCCGTTTCGAGCATTTTCCATTGAAGATGGCCAATGCATTCATCCCTGACCAAACGGTGGCCTTTACCGGAGATATTGATGGAGGGCTTTATATTTATGGTTCGCTGGACAAGCCTCAAATGCATGGTGATATTGTTTTGGACAGTGTGTCTGTCTATGCACGCCAGGCGGGAGCACGTTACTGGTTCGACAACCGTCCGGTACAGATAAAGGACAATCAGTTGATATTTGATAAGTTTGCCATTTATACCACCAGCAAGAATCCGTTTACGATTGACGGTAAGGTTGATTTCCGGAATATGGAGCGTCCTACTGCCAACCTCAATCTGCTGGCAGAGAACTATACGTTGCTGGATGCACCGCGTACCCGCGAAAGTCTGGTGTATGGAAAGGTGTTCGTCGACTTGCATGCCACGGTGAAGGGGCCGCTTGACGGGCTCACGATGCGTGGAAACATGAATTTGCTGGGCAATACCAACGTAACCTACGTGTTGACCGATTCCCCTTTAACGGTGGAAGACCGTCTCAGTGGGCTGGTTACCTTTACCTCGTTCACCGATACGACGTCGGTAAAAGCAGATGAGGTTCCTGCCATGTCTTTGGGAGGATTGGAAATGTATATGTCCGTCCATATTGACGATGCTGTCCGTCTTCGTGCTGACTTGAGTCCCGACCGCAGCAAATACATCGAACTGGAAGGTGGCGGTGATTTGAATATGCAGTATACTCCCCAAGGGGATATGAGCCTTACCGGACGCTATACCCTTTCGGGTGGCGTCATGAAATATTCGCTGCCTATCATCCCGTTGAAGGAGTTCCAGTTCAATCCCGGCAGTTATGTGGATTGGCGGGGGAATATTATGAATCCTACGCTGAGTCTGAAGGCTACGGAACGTATGCGTGCTTCTGTGGCCGATGGTGACGGGGACGGTTCGCGCATGGTGAACTTCGATGTTTCCATTTCCATCAAGAACAGGCTTGACGCTCCCGATTTGATATTCGATATTTCGGCGCCCGAAGATGCCGCAGTAGAGAATGAGCTGCAGGCAATGGGTGCAGAAGAGCGTAGCAAGCAGGCCATTGCCATGCTTGCCACGGGTATTTACCTGAACAGTGGTGCCAAAGGAGGAGGTTTGTCAATGGGAGCCGCCTTGAACTCAGTGCTTCAGAGCCAGATAAACTCCTTGGCGGGAGGTATAAAAGGGGCCAATATCAGTGTAGGTGTGGAAGACCGTACCTCTGCTGAAACGGGTGACACGCAGAAAAACTTCAGTTTTCGTTATTCCCAGCGTTTCTTCAACGACCGCGTACAGATAGTCATCGGTGGAAAAGTGTCCACCGGGGCCAATGCCACGAACGATGCGGAATCATTCATTGACAATATATCGCTGGAATACCGTCTTGATGCGTCGGGTACTCGATATGTCCGTGTATTCCATAATAAAAACTACGAAAGCATACTCGACGGTGAGATAACCGAAACGGGTGTCGGCCTTGTGCTGCGCCGGAAGATGGACCGATTGAGTGAACTCTTCATCTTCAGGAAGAAAAAGATAAAACCGGAGGCTGAAAATAGCGATATGAAAAAGTAGGAATGTGATATGAAACGACTGATATTATATATTGCAGGATTGATATTTCTGGCAGGTTGCTCCACCACGAAGCACTTGCCCGAGGGGGAGATACTCTATACCGGCCAAAAGCCGATGATTGTATTGAACCGCAGTGAAACGTCTGTTGGTGAGATTGCTATGGAAGAGGTGGAAGCCGCCCTTGCTACGGCACCGAACAATTCGTTGCTGGGAAGCTCTACTATCCGCTATCCCTTTCCTTTCGGACTGTGGATTTACAATGGTTTCCAGAAGTATGAGAAGGGATTCGGAAAGTGGATATTCAATAAATTTGCCGCCACTCCGGTGCTTATGTCTACGGTGAATCCCGATATACGCCAGAAGGCGGCGGTTAACTTGTTGCGCGATTATGGCTATTTCAACGGAAGCGTCAGCTACAAGACATTTATCGACCCGAAGGACTCGCTGAAGGCAAAGTTGCAATATACGGTGAACATGCGTAACCCCTACTTTATAGATACGGTATATTATCGTGGTTTCAGCGAGCGTACCACTCGCATTATGGAGCTGGGACGCCGACGTTCCCTTATCAGTTCGGGAGAACAATTCAATGTGGCTGATTTGGATGGGGAGCGTACCCGTATCAGTACCCTGCTGCGTAATGTGGGCTGTTATTATTTCCGTCCCGACTACCTGACCTATCAGGCCGATACCATGATGGTTCCCAATGGGCATGTCCAGATGCGCTTGATTCCCGTTCCCGGTATGCCAAAGGTAGCCGAGAAGCAGTTCCGTGTGGGGCGTAAATCCGTCTATCTTCTTGGAAAGCAGGGGCAGGAACCCAATGACAGCATGGATTACAAAGGCTTGACCATACATTACTACAACAAACCTCCGGTACGTCCCAACATGCTTTACCGTTGGTTGAACTATCAAGGTTATCGGCGGAAACGTCAGATACAGGACAGCGCAGGTATTGCCCGCCAGCGTTCTATGCAGAGTTTGTATAGTTTGTACCGTCAGACCCGTATTCAGGAGCGTCTGGCAAGCGTCGGTATTTTCCGTTATGCGGAGATGCAGTATATACCGCGTGATACGGCGTTTGTGTCTGATACATTGGATGTGAGGGTCATTGCCGCGCTCGATAAACCCTACGATGCGGAGTTGGATTTTAATGTCACCATGAAGAGCAATAACCAGACGGGACCGGGTGCCGCTTTTACGGTGACGAAGAACAATGTCTTCGGTGGCGGTGAAAGCTGGAATGTGAAGTTGAACGGTTCGTACGAATGGCAGACGGGCAAGGCAAGTTCTTCCTTGATGAACAGTTATGAACTGGGTATCTCCACTTCGCTTATCTTTCCGCGCGTGGTGTTTCCTAGGATGGGCGACCGTGAGTATGACTTCCCGGCTACAACGACTTTCCGTTTATATGCCGACCAGATGAACCGTGCCAAGTATTATAAGCTGTTGGCTTTTGGCGGTAATGTCACTTATGACTTCCAGCCCAAATCGACTTCCAGGCACAGTATAACTCCTTTCCGGTTGACATTCAATGTACTGCGCAATCCTACTGCCGCTTTCGATACGTTGCGTGCCGAGAATCCGGCACTCTACGTTAGTTTGCGCGACCAGTTCATTCCTGCCATGGAGTACACCTATACTTATGACAACGCTTCCGTGCGCGGCAAGCGTAACCCCATCTGGTGGCAGACCACCGTTGCGTCGGCCGGTAACCTGACTTCTGCCGTCTACCGTATTTTCGGCAAGCCGTTCAGTGAGGAAGGAAAGAAGCTTTTCGGGGTACCTTTTGCACAGTTCTTGAAGCTGAACTCGGAATTCAGGTACCATTACCGGATAGACAAGAACCAGATGATAGCCTCGCGTATTGCCGGAGGGGTGATATGGTCGTATGGCAACGCTACGACCGCACCTTATACGGAACAGTTCTATATCGGCGGTGCCAACAGTGTGCGCGCCTTTTCTGCACGCAGTATAGGTCCGGGCGGCTATCCTCCCGAGACGGATAGGAAATATACCTATATCAACCACGTGGGTGATATTCGCATAGAAGCCAATATCGAGTATCGCTTCCGTATGATTGCCGACTTGCATGGAGCGGTGTTTCTGGATGCCGGCAATGTATGGCTGATGCGTAAAGATGAAAACCGCCCGAATGGTGAATTTACGTTGAAGAATTTCCCGAAACAGATTGCTTTGGGCACGGGATTTGGCTTGCGTTACGATTTGGACTTTCTTGTTTTTCGTCTGGACTTGGGTATCGGGCTGCATGATCCGTATGATACCGGGAAGTCGGGGTATTATAATATTCCCAAGTTCAAGGACAGCATGGCGTTGCATTTTGCCATCGGTTATCCGTTCTAAATGTACCTTTTTGAACGGATAGTGGTAAAGAATGAACTAAAACTCCCTTCTGTCAGCCATAAATTTTTGTACATTTGCAGCCGTTATCAACTGTGATATACTAACCTTTTTAAATAATAACTAAATATGAAACCAACTTTATTCTTATTGGCAGCCGGCATGGGCAGCCGTTATGGTGGCTTGAAACAATTGGACGGACTAGGCCCGAATGGCGAAACTATCATGGATTATTCTATTTACGATGCCATCAATGCCGGTTTTGGAAAGCTCGTTTTCGTAATTCGTAAAGATTTTGAGCAGGATTTCCGCGACAAGATTATTTCCAAATACGAAGGCCATATCCCCTGCGAACTGGTATTCCAGTCCATCGATGACCTTCCCGAAGGCTTCACCTGCCCCGAAGGCCGTACCAAACCTTGGGGAACCAACCATGCTGTAATGATGGGTGCCGATGTAATAAAGGAACCGTTTGCTGTTATCAACTGCGACGATTTCTACGGTCGTGATTCCTTCCAGGTAATGGGCAAATTTCTTGCAGCCCTTCCCGAAGGTTCCAAAAATGTATATTCCATGGTAGGCTTCCGCATCGGTAATACATTGAGCGAAAGCGGTACCGTATCCCGTGGTTTGTGCGGAACGGATGCAAACAACTTGTTGACTTCTGTAGTAGAGCGTACCAAGATTCAGCGTATGGACGGCGAGGTGAAGTACATCGATGATAACGGTGAATGGACTGCCACTCCCGAGACGACTCCGGTCAGCATGAACTTCTGGGGCTTTACTCCCGATTACTTTGCTTACAGTGCAGAGTTTTTCAAGAGCTTCCTGAGCGACCCGAAGAATATGGAGAATCTGAAAAGCGAATTCTTCATCCCGCTGATGGTGGATAAGCTGATTAACAATGGCACTGCTACCTGCGAAGTGCTCGATACAACCAGCAAGTGGTTCGGTGTGACTTATCCCGAAGACCGTCAGAGTGTAGTCGACAAGATTCAGGCTTTGGTGGATGCGGGTGAGTATCCTGCGAAGCTGTTCTAAAGTAAGACGGAAGGATAACTTGATTCGCATTAATTTATTTGGGTAAAAGAACAAAAGGACAAATATGGGGAAGGCGTTTGCCAGAGCTATATTTGTTCTTCTGTTTTCTGTTCACGAGGTGTCTGGTGCAAGCATACTGAAATGTTGGAACAGAACCCTGCATTGGGCTCACCGATATTGGAACCTTTGAAATCAGATTACTCCAAGTATGTCCGGAACAGCGTAGGGAATTGGTTAAATGATGCAAGTAAGACGCAATCCGGATTTGTAAGGAAGCTTTGCAGGCGTTGGGAAAGTGAAACGAAAGAGACCAAGTATATCGTTAAGAAAGCGCTGAGGACTGTCGGTAAATGAGTGTCTGTTCCGAGGTATGGGGTGAGTTTTGGGCTTACTGAATCGATGTGCGGGAAAAAGGGCATTATATCCTCAAACATAAATCGTTATAACCAAGTGATGAAACAATTAATTGCATGTTGCGGGTTGGATTGCGAAAATTGCGCCGCCCGTATAGCCACTGTCAATAATGACGATGAGCTGAGAGAGAAAACTGCCAAAGAGTGGAGTGTGCTGAACAATACGCCGGAAATTACGCCGGAAACCATCCATTGTATGGGGTGCCGTGCAGACGGGGTGAAGTTTGCCTATTGCAGCGATTATTGTGCTATCCGCAAATGTGTGTACGAAAAAGGTTTCAATACTTGTGGCGACTGTAAGGAACTGGATACTTGCCAGGTGGTAGGTGCGGTTCTTCAGCATGCGCCCGGTGCAAGGGAAAATCTTTATTAACCGTAAAATCTTTGATTAAATAAAATATTGCGTATCTTTGCAGTATGACAAAGACATTTAAATCGGATTTGGTTTTGTAAACAATCTGTGTTCCCTGCACAGATTGTCCCCCTTTCGTTTACTCTCGGATAACTTCTTTCGAGAGTGTTTTTTTATTGTTATAATTCAAGTTTAATCCGCATATTATGCTGAAGGTATTGTGATACTTTCCGTATATGCAAAATATAGTAAGAAAATGAGTAACGAAAATAAAACTATCCACGATTTCGAACTTAATTTAATCTGTGACTTTTTCTCCAATATGGAACGACAAGGCCCTGGCAGTCCTGAAGCGACGTTGAAGGCATTGAGCTTTGTAGACGGTCTTACCGATGAATCCTTTATTGCCGATATCGGCTGTGGAACGGGTGGCCAGACAATGGTAGTAGCTGGCCATGTGCCGGGGCGGATTACAGGAATTGACCTTTTTCCCGGCTTTATTGATATCTTCAACCGTAATGCAAGGCAGTTAGGCTTGCAGGACAGAGTAAAAGGAATTGTCGGTTCAATGGATGCCCTTCCTTTCGGTGAGGAGGAGCTGGATATGATTTGGTGTGAAGGTGCTATCTATAACATTGGCTTTGAACGTGGCTTGAAGGAGTGGCGTAAGTATCTGAAACCGGGAGGGTATATTGCCGTCTCCGAGAGTTCATGGTTTACGGACGAACGCCCTGCGGAAATCAATGACTTCTGGATGGACGCTTACTCTGAAATGGATACACTTCCCAATCAGGTGACCAAGTTGTACAAGGCGGGTTATCTCCCCGTTGCTACATTCATTCTGCCGGAGAATTGCTGGACAGAGCATTACTTTGCTTCAAAGGTTGCGGCCCAGGAGATTTTCCGTAAGAAATATGCCGGTAATAAAATTGCCGAAGAGTTCAGCTCACTCCAAATGATTGAGGATGAACTATACGGCAAATATAAGGAATTCTACGGTTATGTGTTTTTTATTGCTAAGAAGGTAGATTGATGGCAGACTTCTCTTATTGAGGAATGCGGGTATTCTCATGGCAGAATATCCGCATTTTGTGTTTTGAGTGGATTTTATTGTTTTGAGGATGTGCGGAACTTCTGAGGAGGTATTCCCGTATGACGTTTAAAGAATTTGTTGAAGAAGGCCGCATTATTAAAACCTAGACTCACGGCTATATCCTTTATCGGAGTGTTGGCGGTACAAAGTTGTGCTTTGGCATCCATGATGATAGTATTGTTGATGATTTCCATGGCTGTATGTCCTGATTCCTTTTTGACAAGGCGGCAAAGAGCTGCCGGTCTCATATTCATTTTCAATGCATAATAGGACACTTGATGCTCCCGGACATAGTCTGTGTGTACCAATCGGATAAAAATGCGGTATTGGTTGAAATGCCTGCTGCCCGGAGTCTCTTTTATTCTAGGGCGTTCCGGACAGAGTTCGGATATACCTTGTAACAGATAGGTCAGTAGAGTTTGCAATGAAACTAGACTTGAGGGGCTTTCTGTTCTTTGGTAGAGGTGTGACAAATAGGTCATGAACTCGGCATAAAGCTGGAAGTCCGTTTTCGATAGAGGAAAAATATAGTGTTTGCCTATAATGTGAAACTTATCCATCATGACCTTGCCGGCCCCTGAACTCTGGATAAGTTGTTGGGAAAATATGACGACATATATTTCAGCATCGTCTGACGTGTGTAGCAATTGTACGAAGGTCTCGGGAGGAATAACTAGGAGGGTGTTAGCTTCAACCCTGAATTGAGTATGGTTTATGATGGTTTTCAGAACTCCTTTGGTGCATAGAGCGAAGATACTGGCCTTGGTGTGGTATGGCTTTTCCACTAGCGGATTCAGTTCATTGGTTGTGATATGATTGCAGGCAATGAACTCGGCATTTATATTGAATTCGGATATATTCATGTTGGAGATTTTAAGACACAAAAATGGGGGATAATAATGTATAAATGACAGAGATAACAGTTAAAATCAATATTACGCTCAATTTGTCTCTGTTAAATAAGGTAAAGTTGTGAATAATAGAATATATACATGCTAAAACGGAATATTGATTTATAAGGGTTTGTTTGTGGCATAAGCATTTTAGCCCGAACTTTGCTCCTTGTATGATAAAACAATTCTGATGAATCCGAATGTTCCTCAAGAAGTACGTAT
The DNA here is from genome assembly GCF_040227615.1 of Bacteroides sp. RTP31139st1_H2_RTP31139_211217. NCBI lineage: Bacteria > Pseudomonadati > Bacteroidota > Bacteroidia > Bacteroidales > Bacteroidaceae > Bacteroides > Bacteroides sp. RTP31139st1_H2_RTP31139_211217. The sequence continues at coordinate 41,211 of NZ_JBCNZM010000002.1, forward strand.
AATAAATGCCATCTCCGAGCAGTTGTTCAACTCATGGCCCGTCAGCATTATTATGATTGATTTGGAAGATTGTATCTGGCGTCTGAATCAGCAGGTGATGAATGAACTCCATTTGAATGAGTATGTGATAGGGCGGCGTATCACTGACTTATTGGAAGTGGTATGTGATAAAAAGAATGTGTTAGAAGACCTTTTGCTGCAACTTCGGGAGAGGGATGTGCGGATTATTCCCTTAGATATCAATTGCTTTATACGTGAATTGAAGAGTGGTATCAGTTTTCTGATACAAGGTGCTATGGTGGGAATTCATGAAGATGGACAATTGGTGAGGATTGTACTCTATTTCAGGAATGTGTTGGAAGAACGGACACAGAAGCATTTGCTGAATATTGCGCTGAGCCGCACCCAGATATTTCAATGGTCTTTCGACATGAAACATAATCTGATGATTATAGAACCGCGTTATTTTGAATATTTGGGGATTCCTACGCGTGACTATACGCTGACGCCTGAGGAATTCGCATTTCTGATTCATCCGGACGACCGGAAGGGAGTGTTTGATGCTTTGGCTTTACAGTTGCATGGTAATTTGTACGAACGCCCAGTGGAATACCGTCTACGGAGGGGAGACGGCAAGTGGGAGTGGTTTGAGGCGCAATCTACCTATGTGGGGCAATTGACGGATTTGCCGTTCCGTATCATCGGTATTTGCATGAGTACGCAGAAATACAAGGATACGGAGAATAAATTGAACGAGGCTTTGCAGAAAGCGCAACGTAGCGATGAGTTGAAGAGCGTATTTCTTGCTAATATGAGCCACGAGATACGTACGCCACTAAATGCCATTGTGGGCTTCTCTACACTGCTGGCTTGTGGGGATGCCGACTTGTCGCGGCAGGAGATTATGGAATTTACGTCTTTGATTGAAAAGAACAGCCAGTTGTTAATGGTGTTGATTTCAGATATTCTGGATTTGTCCAAGATAGAATCGAACACGATGGAATTCCATTTTGAGAAGGTTTCTTTAAATGGCATATTGGAAAGCATTTACAGTGCGCAGAAGATGAATCTTCGGAAAGGAGTGGAGTTACTGCTAGACCTTCCGGACCGGGCGGCAGTTATCTATACAGATCCTACGCGTTTGGGGCAAGTTGTCAACAATCTTATCAATAATGCGGTGAAGTTCACTGCTGAAGGACGCATAACCATAGGGTATAGGCTGAAGGACTTTGCTACATTGGAAGTCTTTGTGGAAGATACGGGAACTGGCATGTCGGAAGAAGTTCTGGCGCACATTTTTGAACGTTTCTATAAGGGAGATGCTTTTGTGCAGGGCACGGGATTGGGATTGGCCATTTGCAGGACTATCGTTGAAAGGTTTCATGGAAAAATAGAAGTGGCTTCAACTCTTGGCAAGGGGAGCCGCTTTGCAATTGTCCTTCCGCAGGAAATGCGGGAGTAGTGTTCTCTTTCTTGGATATTTGATGTAATTATGTGAGCGTATGATATTGTATAACGTTGAAAATCGCTACCTTTGCAGTCTTGAACGCTAAATTCATTGACACTATGATATCTGTAGAAGGACTGAAGGTAGAATTTAATGCCACTCCTCTGTTCGAAGACGTCTCTTATGTTATCAATAAGAAAGACCGTATAGCTCTTGTCGGCAAGAATGGTGCCGGTAAGTCCACCATGCTCAAGATATTGGCTGGCATTCAGCAGCCCACTGCCGGCATTGTTGCCGTTCCTCGCGAATGTACTATCGGGTATTTGCCCCAAGTGATGATACTCAGTGACAAGCGCACCGTAATGCAGGAGGCTGAACTTGCCTTCGAGCATATTTTTGAGATGCAGGCGGGCATCGAACGCATGAATCGGCAACTTGCCGAACGTACCGATTACGACAGCGAGGATTACCAGAAACTGATTGACCGCTTCACTCACGAAAACGAACGTTTTCTGATGATGGGCGGCACCAACTACCGTGCCGAAATAGAGCGCACGCTCCAAGGGCTGGGCTTCAGCCGCGAGGACTTTGACCGCTCTACAAGCGAGTTTTCCGGTGGTTGGCGTATGCGTATAGAGCTTGCCAAGCTGTTGCTTCGCCGTCCGGATGTGTTGCTGCTCGACGAGCCTACCAACCACCTTGACATCGAGAGTATCCAGTGGTTGGAGAACTTCCTTTCCACCCGTGCCAATGCGGTGGTGCTTGTCAGCCACGACCGCGCCTTTTTGAATAATGTCACTACGCGTACCATCGAAATAACTTGTGGACGCATTTACGACTATAAAGTGAAATACGATGAGTTCGTGGTGCTTCGCAAGGAGCGCCGGGAGCAGCAACTACGTGCTTACGAGAATCAGCAGAAGCAGATACAAGATACGGAAGATTTCATCGAACGTTTCCGGTACAAAGCTACCAAGGCTGTGCAAGTGCAGAGCCGCATCAAGCAGCTCGAAAAGATAGAGCGCATCGAAGTGGATGAGGAAGACAACTCCTCTTTGCGCCTGAAGTTTGTTTGCAGTAGCCGTAGCGGTAATTATCCCGTTATCTGCGAGGATATGGAGAAATCCTACGGTGGGCACGTTGTTTTCCACGATGTGAATTTGACTATCAACCGAGGAGAGAAGGTTGCTTTTGTCGGTAAGAACGGCGAAGGTAAGTCTACGCTTGTAAAGTGTATTATGGGTGAGATTACGGATTATACCGGTAAGCTTACACTGGGACATAATGTGCAGATTGGATATTTTGCCCAGAACCAGGCACAGCTTTTGGATGAGAGCCTGACTGTATTCGATACGATTGACCGCGTGGCCGTAGGGGATATCCGCCTCAAAATCCGTGATATTCTAGGTGCTTTCATGTTCGGCGGTGAGGCTTCGGATAAAAAGGTGAAGGTGCTCAGCGGTGGAGAGCGTACCCGGCTTGCCATGATAAAACTGCTGTTGGAGCCGGTGAATTTCCTGATTCTCGACGAACCTACGAATCATCTTGACATGCGTTCCAAAGATGTGTTGAAGGAGGCTATCCGCGATTTTGACGGAACGGTGATAATAGTCAGCCATGACCGTGATTTTCTGGACGGTCTTGCGACTAAAGTGTACGAGTTTGGTGGCGGACTGGTGAAGGAACATCTGGGAGGAATTTATGATTTCCTGCAAAAGAAGCAGATAGAGAGCCTGAATGAGTTACAGAAATCCCCTTCACTTTCCGCTTCGCCCACTGCCGGTAAGGCGGCATCGGGAAATGCTGGTGCAGAACCGGTTCAACCCTCGGCAGCCAAACTCTCTTATGAGGAGCAGAAGGAGCTTAATAAGAAGCTCAAGAAACTGGAACGTCGCGTTGCCGATTGTGAAGCGGAGATAGAGCAGACGGAGGCTGCCATTGCCATTCTTGAGGCCAGGATGGCCACACCGGAAGGTGCTTCGGACATGTCGCTTTATGAGCAGCACCAAAAACTGAAAGAGCAGCTTGACCGCGTGATGGAAGAGTGGGACGCGGCTACTGTAGAGTTGGAGAATCACTAACTATTATATTTTATATGTTTATGAAAGCAAATCATTTGTTACCCATTGCAGCATTCTGTCTGATGACGGCTTCCTGCAACACCGGCAAGCAGCAGGCTGAACTTACAGCAGGCATCCAGCTCGCCAATCTTGACACAACGGCTCTACCCGGAACTGACTTTTACCAATACGCATGTGGCGGTTGGATGAAGAACAATCCGATTCCTGCTGAATACTCACAGTACGGTTCTTTTACTATCCTTGCAGAAAACAACCGCAAGCAGATTCAAGGACTGATTGAAGAGCTTGCCGCCACCCAGCACGAAGCCGGCAGCGTGGCACAAAAAATCGGTGACTTGTACAAAATCGTAATGGACAGCGTGAAGCTGAACAAGGACGGTGTAGCCCCCATCAAGGCTGAACTCGACCAGCTGGCTGCTTTGAAGGACAAGAAGGAGCTTTATGCCTTGCTGGGCGATATGCAGAAGAAGGGTATCATCGCCTACAACGTGCTGTATGTTGGCGCTGACGAAATGAACAGTAGCATGAATGCTGTACAGACCTATCAGACCGGGCTGAGCATGGGCGAACGTGAATACTATCTGGAGAATGATGAGGCTACTGCCAAAATTCGTGATGCTTTCCGTACACATGTACAGAAGATGTATCAGTTGGCTGGTTTCGACGAGGCTACTGCCAAGAAAGGTATGGAGGTGGTGATGGATGTGGAAACACGTCTTGCCAAGGCTTTCCGCTCTCGTACGGAGTTGCGTGACCCGCATGCCAATTATAACAAGATGAGCATGGAAGAGTTGAAGAAGAATTATCCTACTTTCGATTGGGATGCTTATTTGTCTGCCATGGGCTTGAAGGATGTGAAGGAAATCATCGTAGGCCAGCCCGCTTCACTGAAAGCTGCTGCCGATATTCTGGATACGCTGCCCATTGAACAGCAGAGCCTTTATCTGCAATGGAAATTGATTGATTCTGCCGCAAGCTTGCTGAACGATGCTATGGCAGAACAGAACTTCGACTTCTACAGCCGCACCATGAGCGGTACACAGGAGATGCAGCCCCGCTGGAAGAGAGCGGTAAGCACTGTAAGCAGCGCGCTGGGCGAAGCTGTAGGTCAGATGTACGTGGAGAAATATTTCCCTGCTGCTGCCAAGGAGCGTATGGTGACTTTGGTGAAGAACTTGCAGGAAAGCCTGGGCGAACGTATCCAGAATCTTGCTTGGATGGGTGATTCCACTAAGGTGAAAGCTCTGGAGAAACTGGCTACCTTCCATGTGAAGATTGGTTATCCCGACACTTGGAAAGACTACTCCACACTGGAAATCAAAAACGACTCTTACTGGGCAAACATGGAACGTGCCAACGAGTGGAGCCATGCCGAAATGATAGCCAAGGCCGGCAAGCCGGTGGATAAGGACGAATGGCTGATGACTCCGCAGACCGTCAACGCTTACTATAACCCGACTACGAACGAAATCTGTTTCCCCGCCGGTATCCTGCAATATCCTTTCTTCGATATGAATGCGGATGATGCCTTCAACTATGGTGCCATCGGTGTGGTAATCGGTCATGAGATGACTCACGGATTCGACGACCAGGGTCGCCAGTACGACAAGGACGGTAACCTGAAAGACTGGTGGACTGCTGAAGATGCCAAGAACTTTGACGAGCGTGCTCAGGTGATGGTGAACTTCTTCGATAGCATCGAGGTTGCTCCGGGCGTATATGCCAACGGACGCATGACATTGGGTGAGAATATTGCCGACCACGGTGGTCTGCAGGTTTCTTATCAGGCATTCAAGAAAGCTACGGCTGCCAAGCCGCTGCCGGTGCTGGATGGTCTTACTCCCGAACAACGTTTCTTCCTGGCATACGCAGGTGTATGGGCCAATGATATCCGTCCCGAAGAAGTGTTGAACCGCACGAAGAGTGATGTGCATTCATTGGGCGAATGGCGCGTAAACGGTGCATTGCCGCAAATCGGTGCTTGGTATGAGGCATTCAACGTGACAGAAAAAGACCCGATGTTCTTGCCGGTAGAAAAACGTGTATCTATTTGGTAAACCAACAAAATAACCCTTAAAAAAAGGCGGCAGACTGGAAACAGATGCCGCCTTTTTTAATTATACCTAATTTATTGTGTATGAATGTATGTATGAATAAACAAAATTTGTAACTTTGCGCATCAAATACTAATATACGCATACTTTAATACGCAAATCCATGTCTGAAACAAAAAGAATCAAAACAGCTCTGGTATCTGTTTACCATAAGGAAGGTTTGGACGAAATCATTACCAAACTGCATGAAGAAGGTGTAGAGTTCCTCTCAACCGGTGGAACCCGTCAGTTTATAGAATCCCTGGGTTATCCCTGCAAGGCAGTGGAAGACCTCACTACATACCCTTCCATCCTGGGCGGACGCGTGAAGACTTTGCATCCGAAGGTTTTTGGAGGTATTCTTTGCCGCCGCGGATTGGAGCAAGACATGCAACAGATTGAAAAATATGAAATCCCCGAAATAGACCTCGTCATCGTTGACCTCTATCCGTTTGAGGCTACCGTTGCCAGTGGTGCCGAAGAACCTGCCATCATCGAAAAGATTGACATAGGTGGTATCTCCTTGATTCGTGCCGCAGCCAAGAACTACAACGACGTGGTTATCATCGCTTCGCAAGCACAATATCAGCCGTTCCGCGACATGCTGATGGAACATGGTGCCACTACTACCATCGAAGAGCGCCGTTGGTTTGCCAAAGAGGCGTTCGGAGTGTCTTCACACTATGATTCTGCCATCTTCAACTATTTCGATGGCGAGGAAGGTTCCGCTTTCCGTTGCTCTGCCAACAGCCAGAAGACTTTACGCTATGGAGAGAATCCGCATCAGAAAGGTTATTTCTATGGCAATCTGGATGCTATGTTCGACCAGATTCACGGTAAGGAAATCTCTTATAACAACCTGCTCGACATCAATGCTGCCGTTGACTTGATTGACGAATTCAAGGATACGACTTTCGCTATCCTGAAGCATAATAATGCTTGTGGACTGGCTTCACGTCCCACTGTGCTCGAAGCATGGAACGATGCGCTTGCCGGTGACCCGGTATCCGCTTTTGGTGGTGTGCTCATCACTAATGCCGTGATTGACAAGGCTGCTGCCGAAGAAATCAATAAAATTTTCTTTGAGGTGATTATCGCTCCCGATTATGATGTGGATGCGTTGGAAATCCTCGGTCAGAAGAAGAACCGTATTATCCTGGTCCGCAAGCCGGCAGCTCTGCCTAAGAAGCAGTTCCGTTCTTTGCTGAATGGCGTATTGGTTCAGGACCGCGACCTTAAGGTGGAAACTCCTGAAGAATTGAAGACTGTAACTACGAAGGCTCCCACTGCACAGGAAATTGAGGATATGCTCTTTGCAAACAAGATTGTGAAGAACAGTAAGTCGAATGCCATTGTGCTGGCAAAAGGAAAGCAGTTGTTGGCAAGTGGTGTAGGTCAGACCAGCCGTGTGGATGCTTTGAAGCAGGCTATCGAGAAAGCCAAAAACTTCGGTTTCGACTTGAATGGCGCTGTAATGGCAAGTGACGCATTCTTCCCTTTCCCCGACTGCGTGGAAATTGCCGGCAATGAAGGCGTAACAGCCGTCATCCAGCCGGGTGGAAGTATCAAGGATGAACTCTCGTTTGAATATTGCAACGAGCATGGCATTGCCATGGTAACTACGGGATTCCGTCACTTTAAACACTAATTCGGATTTACGATTTGACGATTTACGATTTACGATTGAAGTTACATCGTAAGTCTGAATCTCAAATTGTAAACAAGAGGAATATCAATCGTAAATCGTAAATAGTTAAATCGTAAATATTAATGGGATTATTCTCCTTTACACAAGAAATAGCGATGGACCTTGGCACAGCCAATACCATCATCACCACGAATGGCAAGATTGTGGTGGATGAGCCTTCGGTGGTGGCTTTGGACCGTCGTACCGATAAGATGATTGCCGTGGGTGACAAGGCAAAGATGATGCACGAAAAGACCCACGAAAACATACGTACCATCCGTCCGTTGCGCGACGGTGTGATTGCCGACTTCTATGCCTGCGAGCAGATGATACGCGGACTTATCAAGATGGTGAACAACCGTAACCGTCTCTTCTCTCCGTCACTCCGCATGGTAATCGGGGTTCCTTCGGGCAGTACCGAAGTGGAGCTGCGTGCCGTGCGCGACTCTGCCGAGCATGCCGGCGGGCGCGACGTTTATTTGATTTTCGAGCCGATGGCTGCTGCCATCGGTATCGGTATCGATGTAGAGGCTCCCGAAGGCAACATGATTGTTGACATAGGTGGTGGTTCTACGGAAATTGCCGTTATCTCTTTGGGAGGTATCGTAAGTAACAACTCCATCCGCATTGCCGGTGACGACTTGACTGCCGATATTCAGGAATACATGAGCCGCCAGCACAACGTGAAGGTCAGCGAGCGTATGGCTGAGCGTATTAAGATTAATGTGGGTGCTGCCTTGACGGAACTCGGTGAGGATGCTCCTGAAGACTATATCGTTCATGGTCCGAACCGCATCACGGCATTGCCCATGGAAGTGCCGGTATGCTATCAGGAAGTGGCGCATTGCTTGGAGAAGTCTATCTCTAAGATTGAGACAGCCATCTTGAGCGCATTGGAAAATACGCCTCCCGAATTGTATGCCGACATCGTTCACAACGGTATCTATCTTGCCGGTGGCGGTGCATTGCTTCGTGGACTGGATAAGCGTCTGACTGATAAAATAAACATACCGTTCCACATTGCGGAAGACCCCTTGCATGCCGTTGCCAAAGGTACGGGCGTGGCATTGAAGAACGTTGACCGCTTCTCATTCTTGATGCGGTAATGCGAAATTTATTAAACTTTCTCATTAAATATAATTACTGGTTCCTCTTTCTTCTGTTAGAGGTTGCCAGTTTTATTTTATTATTTCGCTTTAATCATTACCAGCAGAGTGTGTATTTCACCTCTGCCAATGGCGTGGCGGGGAAGGTTTATGAAATATCGGGTGGCATCACTTCCTATTTCCACTTGAAGACGGCCAACGAAGACCTGCTCGACCGCAACATGTGGCTGGAGCAGCGGCTTTCGTTTCTGGAAAATGTCTTGAAGGAGAAAGGATTGGACTCCGCCAGGTTGTACAGCATGGAACGGCTTGCTCCTACGGAGTATCAGATATTCAAGGCGAATGTCATAAAGAACAGCTTGAACAAGGCTGACAATTATATCACTTTAGACCGTGGAACAACAGAAGGTATCCGTCCTGAGATGGGAGTTGTAGATGCCAATGGCGTGGTGGGTATTGTGTATAAGACCTCTCCCCATTACTCGTTGGTCATTCCGTTGCTGAACAGCAAGTCAAGCATCAGCTGTAAGATTGTGGGCAGTGATTATTTCGGTTATTTGAAGTGGGAGGGAGGTAATTCCCGTTTTGCCTATCTGAAGGATTTGCCCCGGCATGCCGAATTCAATCTGGGAGATACAGTAGTGACCAGCGGCTATTCCACCGTGTTTCCAGAAGGTGTCATGGTGGGGACGGTGGATGACATGTCTGACTCGCACGACGGGCTTTCGTATCTGTTGAAGATAAAGCTGGCTACGGACTTTGGAAAGGTGAGCAATGTGCGCGTCATTTCCCGCAACGGGCAGGATGAACAAAAGGCATTGGAGTCGAGGGCAGACGAGAAGTGACTAAGAAATTAGGGATTAGGGGTTAAGGATTAGGGATTAATCATCTTTATATCTTATAACTTATACACTCAATAACTTGTAACTCGTAACTTATAACTCATTAGCGTTGTTAATTAATTATCTGCATAAAATAGGATGGTTCATAGGCTTGGTACTGTTGCAGGTGCTGATATTGAACAATGTGCATATTGCAGGATATGCCACTCCATTTCTGTATATCTACTTGATACTGAAGTTTGAGTCGGACACTCCCCGCAATGCGTTGATGTTGTGGGCATTCTTTTTAGGGCTGGCTGTCGACGTCTTTTCCGACACACCGGGGATGAACGCTGCCGCTACGGTGTTGCTGGCTTTCTTGCGCCCCACTTTCCTGCGGCTGTTCGTGCCTCGTGACACGCTGGATACACTGGTTCCGGCCATCCGTACAATGGGGATTCTTCCTTTCCTGAAATATCTGGTTGTGAGTGTGCTGATACATCACGGCTTGTTGCTTACCCTCGAATTCTTCTCTTTTGCCCATATTGGTACGCTGTTGTTGAGAATTGCGGCAAGTACCCTGCTTACTGTGACCTGCATTATGGCTGTTGAGGGAATAAGAAAGAAAGGATAAAGGGATTAAGGATTAGGAATTGATGAAAGACTATACACTGGAAAAGCGGAAATATGTAATTGGAGCGGCGGCTATTGTCATCGTTCTTATTTACGTGTTCCGGCTGTTCGACCTGCAAATCATGACTGATGACTACAAGAAGAACGCGGACAGTAACGCTTTTCTGAACAAGATACAATATCCATCACGGGGGGCTATCTACGACCGTAACGGTAAGTTGCTCGTGTTTAACCAGCCTGCCTATGATATTACGTTTGTGCCTCGGGAGGTGACGCAGCTGGATACACTCGACCTTTGCAGTGCCTTGAACATTACCCGTGAGCAGTTTGACAAACGGATGAAGGACGTCAAGAACCGCTGGATGAACCCCGGTTATTCCAAATACACCCATCAGGTGTTCATGACGCAGCTTTCTGCCGAAGAGTGCGGTGTGTTTCAGGAGAAGCTGTTCAAATTTCCAGGTTTCTATATTCAGCGGCGTACTATCCGCCAATATACCTATAACTCTGCCGGCCATTTGCTGGGAGACATCGGCGAAGTGTCCAAGAAAGACATTGAGAACGATGACTATTATATTCGCGGAGACTATATAGGCAAGCAAGGCATCGAGAAATCCTATGAAAAGTATCTGCGTGGAGAGAAGGGGGTGGAGATTCTGCTTCGTGACGCTCACGGGCGCATCCAGGGACACTACATGGACGGACAGTTGGACCGTTCCTCCGTACCCGGCAAGAACCTGACACTAGGCATCGACATTGACCTCCAGATGTTGGGCGAACGGCTGCTTCAACACAAAATCGGTGCCATTGTGGCCATCGAACCGGCTACGGGTGAGATTCTGTGCATGGTTTCCTCGCCTACCTTTGACCCTCATCTGATGATAGGGCGCCAGCGGGGAAAGAACCACCGCCTGCTGCAGATGGACAAGCGGAAGCCTTTGTTGAACCGTGCCATCATGGGAGCTTATCCGCCGGGCTCCACCTTCAAGACGGCGCAGGCACTGACTTTCCTTCAGGAAGAGATTATCCACGAAGATTATCCGACTTTCCCTTGTGCGCATGGTTTCAATCATAAAGGCCTTCATGTGGGATGTCACGGACATGGTTCGCCTCTGTCGCTGATTCCTGCCATCGCTACCTCTTGTAATTCCTATTTCTGTTGGGGATTGTATCGCATGTTCGGTGATAAAAAATACGGTTCGCCGCAGAATGCCATTACCGTATGGAAAGACCACATGGTATCGCAGGGCTTCGGCTATCGGCTCGGTACCGACCTCCCCGGCGAACAGCGTGGACTGATACCGAATGCAAAGTTCTACGACAAGCCCTATCGGGGTTCGTGGAACGGTCTGACGGTGATTAGTATCTCCATCGGGCAGGGAGAGATTCTTGCCACCCCGTTGCAGATAGCCAATCTGGGTGCCACCATTGCCAACCGGGGGCATTTCATTACTCCGCACATCGTGAAGGAGATAGAAGACAATGAACTGGACAGCATCTATCGCAATCCCCGTTATCCCACCATCGACCGCGAATATTATGAAATGGTGGTGAAAGGCATGCGTGCCGCTGTAGACGGAAGTACGGGTAGCGCCACTTGCCGCATGGCGGGAGCCATCCTGCCGGGTGTGGAGGTCTGCGGAAAGACGGGCACGGCACAGAACCGCGGCAAGGACCATTCTGTCTTTATGGGCTTTGCCCCGATGGACAACCCTAAGATAGCCATTGCCGTCTATGTGGAGAACGGTGGTTTCGGTGCCACGTATGGCGTACCTATCGGTGCCATGATGATGGACCAGTATCTGCATGGAAAGCTGTCGCCCGAGAATGAGATACGGGCGGAAGAATTCAGTAACCGGGTGATACTTTACGGAGATGAGGAGAGATGATGATTAGGGATTAAGGATTAGGGGTTAGGGATGAACGGTGAGTGACTTCAATAGTAAATAGTAAATCGTAAAATCGTAAATAAATTGGTGACAAGGAGAGATAGCATATGGAAATCATTGGACTGGGTGACGATTGTCGTTTACCTGCTGCTGATTGTATTCGGCTGGTTCAGTGTCTGTGGGGCGAGTTATGATTATGGTGACCGTGACTTTCTGGACTTCTCTACGCGTGCCGGCAAGCAGTTTGTCTGGATTATATGTTCCTTCGGGCTGGGGTTTGTGCTGCTGATGCTGGATGATTCCCTCTATGACATGTTCTCCTACCTTATATATATAGGGCTGATGCTGTTGCTGATTGTCACGATATTCATTGCGCCCGACACGAAAGGGTCGCGGTCGTGGCTCATCCTGGGGCCGGTCAGTTTGCAGCCGGCGGAGTTTGCCAAGTTTGCCACGGCGCTGGCGCTTGCCAAGTATATGAGTGCCTACTCGTTTACGATGAAGAATTGGAAAAGCTCCCTTATGTTGGCTTTCCTGATTCTCTTCCCCATGTTGCTGATTATCCTACAGCGGGAGACGGGTTCGGCATTGGTGTACTCTGCATTTTTCCTGATGCTTTATCGGGAGGGAATGCCGGGCGTGGTACTGTTCTCGGGTATATGTGCAGTGGCCTACTTTGTGGTGGGCATCCGTTTTGATGCGGTGATGATTGCCGATACACCGACGCCTATCGGAGAATTTGCCGTACTGCTGATGGTACTGCTCTTTGCCGGAGGTATGGTGTGGGTTTATAAAAAGCGCTGGGAACCCACACGGAATATTATCGGCGGTTCGCTGGGAGTGCTGCTCGTGGCTTATCTGATTTCGGAATATGTGGTACCCTTCAACTTGGTGTGGGTGCAGTGGGGGCTTTGTGCACTTGTTGTCGGGTATCTTGTCTTTCTTTCTTTAAGCGAGCGCCATTTATCTTATTTTCTGATTGGGCTGTTTGCTTTGGGTTCGATAGGTTTCCTCTACTCCAGCGACTACTTCTTCAATAAAGTGCTGGAGCCCCATCAACAGATACGTATCAAGGTGGTGCTCGGTATGGAAGAGGACCTTGCTGGTGCCGGCTATAACGTGAACCAGTCGAAGATAGCCATCGGCTCCGGGGGGCTGACCGGCAAAGGTTTCTTGAATGGTACGCAGACAAAGCTGAAGTATGTGCCGGAGCAAGATACGGACTTCATTTTTTGCACCGTGGGTGAGGAGGAAGGATTCGTAGGGTCTACGGCTGTACTATTACTGTTCCTTATTCTTATTTTACGGCTGATTGTCGTGGCCGAGCGGCAGCAATCTCCCTTTGGCCGGGTGTATGGTTATTCTGTGCTTAGTATATTCTTGTTCCATCTATTCATCAATATAGGCATGGTGCTGGGGCTGACCCCCGTCATCGGTATCCCGTTGCCTTTCTTCAGTTACGGAGGTTCTTCTCTCTGGGGATTCACAATCCTGCTGTTTATCTTTCTGCGGATTGATGCGGGACGTAATCGCCGAATTTAGTTATGACCGTTTCCTTGTGGGACATACGAATGGACTTGATTATCATTACATTGCATTTACACATTGTTTACATCGTAATGTAACGGCCGTTACATCGCATTGTAACGTCCTTTACGCTGTATCGTAACGACTTTTACGCTATATTGTAACGCCCTTTACATGCTGGTGTAACGGTCGTTACATCCTGGCGTAAAAGACGTAACGCTACGAGGTAAGAGGGCAAGTTATGATACCCCGCCCGTTTCCGCTTCAAGGAGACGTGAGTGGGAGACTGAGGTGGTTGTTAGAAGAAGGTAATAAAGAACAATAGGGAGTTCCTATCTCTTCAGTTTGATGCCGATGTCATTGATTCCTTGCAGCCTTTCGTCCGGTAGCGTATAGGCCACTTTAAAGAGGTAGGTGCCGGGTTTGCCGATTCGAACGCTTCCTGCGGAGACGGCAGTCTGATAGAGACCTCCCCAGCCGTCACCTTTCCAGATTCCTTCTTTGTCCGCGAGGATTAGCTGTATGGTGTCCGTGGGTGACGGAATGGAATCTGCGGTGGTGTAGCAGATGGATAGAGGTAGATTCTGATAGGGGTAGTTGCTTCGGTTACGAACTTCCAAAGACAGTTTGTAGTAGGTCAGTGAGTCGGTGACCTTCACGTCGAAAGAGAGCGTGTCTTCGCGCAGCCAGCCTTCGGTGGGAAGGGATTGGAAGGAATGGTATACAGTCTGTTTGTCGCAAGCGCTCAGCAGGCTTGCGACAAACAGTAGTATGATACCTTTCAGGCAGAGATTCCTATTCTTGAGCCGGTTTGTCATTTTGGGCAGGTCTTTCACCTTGAGGTTTGGGCTTATTGTTACGGGGCGGACGACGGTTGTTATTGTTCCGTTGTTGACGTTCGCCTTGTTGCTGTTCACCTTGTTTGGGTGCTTGCCGGTCTTGTTTCTGTCTCGGTTGCCGGTCTTGCCTGGATTGTTCTCTCTGGTTGTTGGATTGCGGAGCACCCTGCTGCTCACCTCCTTGCGGACGACCGTTTCCACTCTTTTTCTTTCTCTTGTTACGGCTGTTGTTGCTGTTCTCGCCACCGTTGCCGTCACTGCCACTCTTGCCTTTCCGGCTGCGGTCAAAGCGAGTGAGACTCTCTTGTTCCAGCAAGTCCACCGGCTTTTTGGGTTCGGAACGATGGGTTTCTTCTATCAGGCTGTCGGGCTTGATGCCACGTCTGTTCAAACCGATAATCTCGAAGGCGCGTCTGCCGCTGATGGTCACCAGGTTGGCGGGGATGTTCTTGTCGCTTGAGTAGGTTATCTGGTTGCTCAGAATGTCGGCTTTGAAGAAGAAGAACTCACCGTCTTTGGTCTCTAAGGTAATCTCGCGTGAGGGCAGGCGTTTCTGTGCTTCCACGTAGCAGTCTACTTCGTAGTTGAGGCAGCACTTCAGTTTGGCGCATTGTCCGGCAAGCTTCTGCGGATTCAGTGAAATGTCCTGGAAGCGCGCCGCGCTGGTGGATACCGATACGAAGGAGGTCATCCAGGTGGCGCAGCACAGCTCGCGTCCGCAGGGACCGATACCGCCGATGCGTCCGGCTTCCTGGCGGGCACCAATCTGTTTCATCTCGATACGCACGCGGAAAGCGTCGGCAAGTACCTTGATGAGCTGGCGGAAGTCCACCCGTTCGTCGGCTATGTAGTAGAAGATGGCCTTGTTGCCGTCTCCCTGATATTCCACGTCTCCAATCTTCATGTTGAGGTTGAGGTCCAGGGCTATCTGACGCGAGCGTATCATGGTGGAGTGTTCACGGGCTTTTGCCTCGTTGTACTTCTCCATATCCACAGGCTTCGCCTTGCGGTAGATGCGTTTGATGTCTGCCTCAGACTTGATATTGGCTTTCTTCATTTGCAGCGGCACGAGACGTCCGGTCAGGGTCACCACACCGATATCATGTCCGGGGGTGGCTTCTACGGCTACGATGTCGCCTTTCTCCAGGGGTATCTTGTTGCTGTTGCGGAAATATCCCTTGCGGGTATTCTTGAACTGAACCTCTACCAGCTCGCTCTCATCGGCATTGCCCGGAATGTCTGCCAGCCAGTCGTAGGTGTTCAGTTGCTTGTCCTGCCTGCCGCAACTCTTGCAGCAGAGACCTCCGCTTCCGTTATGTAGTTTAAATTCCATCATCTATTTATTTACTATTTGACTATTTACTATTTACGATTTGATACTTTGCATTTCATTATTTTGCCACTTTTCATTGTTTCAATAAAACAATCATTTTGAGAGAGAAGTCGAAAAACACCATGCGGGCGTTTACGTTCTGCTCGATGTGGCGTTGCGCTTCACTTAGTTCGTCCATGATACCCATGACGTTCCGTTCGTTGACAAAGGGGGCGAAACGGGTGGCGAAGTTCTGTTCGGGCAGCGTCATGTAGTTCATCTCCTTGCGGTGCAGGTTGTAGATGAAGTTCTCGCGGGTCATGCGCTGGCAGTAGTCCAGGAAGTTCTTCTGCCGTTCGCGTCCCATGGCAGCAAGCTGCTCGCTCCATTGTTTCATTTCCCGTATCTTGCGCTGGTAGGAGAGTCGCATCAGGCTGACAAAGAGGTTGAAGAACAGTTCGTTCTCTTCGTTCAGATGGATGGTCTCCAATGCTTTGATGAAGTCTCCGTTTGCCAGGTGGGCTATCGTCTCGCTGTCGCGGGGCTGCACTCCGTACTTCTGCTGCAGGGCTTCGGCTATGTCGGCTTCTTCAATCTTGGGAATGTTGAAGCGCTGCGTGCGGCTGAGGATGGTGGGTAGTATCATTTCCGGAGCTTCGGAGATGAGGAGGAATATCGTTTTCTCGGGTGGCTCTTCCAGCAGTTTCAGCAGCTTGTTGGCGCATACTTCATGCAGCTTTTCGGGTAGCCATACGATGGTGACTTTGTAACCTCCTTCACTGGATTTCAGACTCAGCTTGCGGGTTATCTCGTCGCTTTCTTTGGCATAGATAATAGCTTGTCCGTTTTCGGCATCCATCTCGTTCAGCCAGTGGTTCAGCCCGAAGTAGGGGCTGTTCAGCAACAGGTGCCGCCAGTTGGCGATATAGTCGTCGCAGACTTCCTTTTTCCCTTTGGCGCTCTTGACGATAGGGTATACGAAGTGTACGTCCGGGTGCACCAGCTTATTCCATTTTACGCAGGAGGGACAAGTACCGCAGGCATCGGTTTCCGTCCGGTTGGGACAGCAGATGTAGCGGGCATAGGCAAGTGCCAATGGGAGTTTTCCTACTCCGGCAGGGCCACAGAAGAGTTGTGCGTGGGGGATACGTCCTTCCTGCACTTCTTGTATCAGCCTTTGCTTGGCTGCCTCTTGGCCTATTATGTCCTTGAAACTGAACACGGGTTAATTAGTTATAAGTTATTACTTGTGACACTGCCTATTGTCAATTGTCAACTGTTGATTGTCCATTGTTTAGTAGATTTGTTTGGCTACTTCCTTGATGCTGTCTGTAGCTCCTACCGAGTAGAAGTGGAGGCTTGGGACGCCATGGGCTATCAGCTCTTTGCACTGCTGCACGCACCATTCGATACCCACTTGCTGAGCTTCCGCATCGGTGTTGCACTTCAGAACCTCTTGGGTCAGTTCCTCGGGCAAATCTACTTTGAACGTCTTGGGTATCATGCTGAGTTGTGACAACTTCTTGAAGGGCTTGATGCCCGGGATAATCGGGATGGTGACACCGGCTTGACGGGCACGTTCCACGAAGTCGAAATATTTCCGGTTGTCGTAGAAGAGCTGGGTCACGGCATACTCTGCACCCATTTCCATTTTCTTCTTTAGCCAGTAGATGTCTGTATCCATGTTGGGGGCTTCTTCATGCTTTTCCGGATAGCACGCCACACCGTATGAAAACGGGGTATTGGTAACTTTCATCTCGGAGCCGTCCACAAAAATACCTTTATTGAAGTTGTTGATTTGCTCTTGTAGTTCGACGGCGTGGTGGTAACCGTTGCCCACGGGGATAAAAGAGGATTCGTGCTTTGCCTTGTCGCCACGAAGCACCAGCAGGTCGGTGATGCCGAGGAATTGCAGGTCGAGCAGCACGTACTCCGTCTCTTCGCGGGTGAAGCCGCTGCAAAGGATGTGCGGCACCATGGTGATGTTGTACTTGTTCTGGATGGCAGCAGCTACGGCTACGGTGCCGGGGCGGCGGCGCAGGCGGTTTCGCTGGAACAATCCGTTGCCGAGGTCTTTGTACACGTACTCGCTGCGGTGCGTGGTGATGTTGATGTATTTGGGGTCGAATTCCCGTAACGTATCTATGGTTTGATACAGCTTTTCGATGCCCGTACCTTTCAGTGGTGGCAATATTTCAAAGGAAAAAGCTGTTTTTTCGTTACTGTTTATCAGGTCGATTACTCTCATTTCTCTTTCGTTATCTTTGTCCGATTGGCAAAAATCTTGCACATTGGGAACAAAAATACAAAAAAGAAATGAGAAATGCCGAAATTGCCGGCTATTCTTTTATACAGCGGATGGAAAGAGCTTTATAGTAGGGCTTACCGGTGACATGGGCAGCGCTTGATACAAACTCGTCGCTTTCGCCGAGAAAATAAATGGTGCTTTCCGAAAGGGTATGCTTTGTATGATCCCAACTCCAAAAGGCGGTCATTTTATTGGGGCTGTTGTGTCCTTTGTTGTACCACATTCCTACCGGGAAAGCATTGAACCGGGTATGGTTGTTGACGGGGGCAACTTCACCGGATACCATTGCCTGCCATTCTCCTGCTTTTAGTATGGAGGCATCGTTGCCGGTGTAGTTTTTCAGCTGTTCCCAGTCTGCATCCGATGGAATTTTCCAGCCCTCGGGAGCCAGCTCTCCTGCCAGTATGGATTCTCCATTGTAAAAATAAATGTCATATTTGTCCGGCTTGTAATATCCGGCTTTGTCTGTTCCCAAGTCACTCTGTTTTTTCAAGGGAGCTCCGTCACGGTAGGTGGTGGCATGGAGCTCTTTACCCATCCAGTATTGGGCTCCAATCTTGACAATGGGGTATTCGGTAGACACTCCTTTTCTGATGTCTCGAAGGGTGTAGCATGCCACATTCACTTTGATGGCGTTTTCCGGTTTATCCAGAAGTAGCTTATGGTTATTGTCTATATAGAGCTTGTCTATGCCGGTATATTCCCCTTTAGTGTAGGTAAATCCATAGTCGTCTGTATTCCAGCTTATTCTTCCTCCGCAGATGGTGTCTTTACGGTCTGCAAGCTGTAGGATGACTCCATTGCTCAGGTCGGCCTTTTCATTTTCGCCTATGGGATAGGCTATAACGGCTCTGGAAGTCAATGACGCTGATTTGAGATATTCCTTGCAGACTTCTGCAATGGGTATCCCTTCGTGATAAATTCTGTACACATTTGAAAGAGAAAAGGAGAGAGCGGAGATATGTATGGCAGTGTAATCTTCCATATTGTCGGTGTCGATGGGAGGGAGGCTGCTCCATTCCTTGATTTTTCCGGCAAAACTGCTCAGTACGTTGCTGTTGCTCTGCATGGCTGATATGTTAATGATACATTGCGTGCTGCTACTCATTTCCACTTCGGGTATTGCACAACTGTATATACGTCCGCTCCACTCCATAATGAAGGATTGCTTGCCATCATTTATCGTTTGGGGTATGATGATGAATTCCTTGCCGGTAAGTTTGTTGTCTTTGACGCTCCATTCGCCGGAGGCTATGATGTCTTGTGTCCCCGTAAGATTACTGAAAGTCCCGTCTTCCAGATTATAATCGGCCGAGGTCTTGAGCCCGGTTGCGATGATACGCGGATTGGCTTTCAGCAAATCATTGGCAGAGTTGCTTGCGTCGGGTGTCAGAGAGATTGCCAGTTTGGACAGCTTGTGTTGGAACTCCAGGGTTACAGATTTGGTTTTACTGGTGATTCCTTGCGCTTTAGCTACCAAGAAGTCACTTTGTGCGCGGTTTTTCTCATTGCTCTGGTCTATCTGCACAGATACGGGAAGAACGGGTGTACCGGCAGCTACCCCTTCGGTTTGGTAAGGGTGGTAACTGATAAAGTCCAGTGACACATCTCCTTCCGGATAGAATACTGTCTTTTTGGGAACCAGTGTGGAGCCTTCCGTATATTCCAGGGCCAGATTGTCAATATACCGTTTTCCCTTGATGGAGCCGGAGGAAGTGGTTGCAAACAAGCCCATTCTGTCTCCTTTTTCAAAGGCGGTGTTTGTGACCTTGGTACTGGCCTTTTCCATTTTGATAGAGAACGTGATAGGTGTCGTCCCTTCCTCGATTTCCGCTTCTGATTCTTCGTCAATCCGGTTCACACAAGCTGTATTCCCTAAGGACATGCAGCAGAATAAAGAGGCAGCCAAGACTCCTCTTGCAAGAATAAGTTTCTTCATTATATTATTATTGTGGGGCAACGGTTTTTCCGCTTTCCCAATTATACTCAATGAACCTTGTCTTAAAAATATGGATTTAGCAGAGCTATAACCGGTATGGAAAAGTCTTTTACGCTTTTGGATGCTAATTATCAGTATCACGCTTGATGCCGCAGTGCTTTTTAATCTTATTTTTAATAACTTTTAATAGGTTTCGGGTACAAATGTAATTAAACGTGTTAAATGAAGAGGGATAAATCGATAAAACTTTTATAATTTATTTATCACACTCTGATTTTTTGCCTAACTTTACACGCTAAAATCGTAGACAGTAATAAGTTAAACCATAGATATAAACTCATGCCTTTAAATTTACCCGATAAACTACCCGCTATCGAGTTGCTGAAAGAGGAGAATATTTTTGTCATTGACAATTCCCGGGCAACCCAGCAGGATATCCGTCCGCTGCGTATCGTGATTCTGAACTTGATGCCGCTAAAGATTACAACGGAAACGGACCTGGTGCGTCTGCTTTCCAATACTCCGCTTCAGGTGGAAATCTCGTTCATGAAGATAAAAAGCCATACTTCCAAGAACACTCCGATAGAACACATGAAAACATTCTATACGGATTTCGACAAGATGCGCGGTGAAAAGTACGATGGCATGATTATCACCGGTGCTCCGGTAGAGCAGATGGATTTTGAGGAGGTGACTTATTGGGATGAGATTACTGAAATCTTCGACTGGGCGCGTACGCATGTCACCTCTACGCTCTACATCTGCTGGGCGGCGCAGGCAGGGCTCTATCATCATTATGGAGTGCCGAAGTATGCACTGGATAAGAAGATGTTCGGTATCTTTGAACATCGTACCTTGCAACCGTTGCATCCCATTTTCCGTGGATTTGATGATATGTTCTATGTGCCGCATAGCCGCCACACGGAAGTGCGCCGGGAAGATATACAGAAGGTTCCGGAATTGACGCTGCTTTCCGAGTCGGAGGATGCTGGTGTATATATGGCGGTGGCCCGTGGAGGGCGTGAGTTCTTCGTGACCGGCCATTCGGAATACTCCCCGCTGACATTGGATACAGAGTATCGCCGTGACTTGAATAAGGGCCTGCCCATTGAGATACCCCGTAACTACTATGTGGACGATGACCCGGACAAAGGAGTGCTGGTGCGTTGGCGTGCCCATGCCAATCTGTTGTTCTCCAATTGGCTGAATTATTTTGTATATCAGGAGACGCCGTATAATATTAATGAAATAGGGTGAGTTACTCGTAACTAAACGATGATAAAGCAACGTAAAATAGAGCTGCTGGCTCCTGCCAAGAATTTGGAGTGTGGCATAGAAGCTGTGAATCATGGGGCAGATGCGGTATACATCGGTGCACCCAAGTTCGGTGCGCGTGCGGCTGCTGTCAACTCTTTGGAGGATATTGCCGCTTTGGTGGAGCATGCCCATCTGTATAATGCCCGTATCTATGTGACGGTCAATACCATTCTGAAAGAAGAAGAGCTGAAAGAGACGGAGAGGATGATTTGGGAGCTGTACCGCATCGGTGTGGATGCACTGATTGTACAGGATATGGGGATTACGCGGTTGAATTTGCCGCCCATTCCGTTGCATGGCAGTACGCAGATGGATAACCGTACGCCGGAGAAAGTACGTTTCCTTGCCGATGCCGGTTTCCGTCAGGTGGTGTTGGCACGCGAACTTTCTTTGCAGGAGATACGCGGTATCCATGAGGCGTGTCCCGACGTGCCGCTCGAAGTCTTTGTACACGGGGCTCTTTGCGTCAGTTATAGCGGGCAGTGCTATGTCAGCCAGGCTTGTTTCGGACGGAGTGCCAACCGGGGGGAATGTGCGCAATTCTGCCGTTTACCCTTCAGTCTGGTAGATGCCGATGGCAAGACCATTGTGCGTAATAAGCATCTGCTTTCTTTGAAGGACCTCAACCAAAGCGAGGTGTTGGAAGAACTGCTGGATGCCGGAGCCACTTCGCTGAAGATAGAAGGCCGCTTGAAGGATGTGACCTATGTGAAGAATGTGACGGCGGCTTACCGTAGGAAGCTCGATGCCATTTTTGCCCGTCGCAAGGAATATGCCCGTGCTTCTTCGGGCACCTGCCGTTTCGATTTCCAGCCACAGTTGGACAAGAGTTTCAGCCGCGGTTTCACCCATTATTTCCTGCAAGGAAGGGGAGGGGAGATCACTTCGTTCGATACGCCCAAATCTTTGGGAGAGGAGATGGGCACTTTGAAGGAACAGCGCGGGGGATATCTCACGGTGGCAGGCGTAAAGCCTTTCCACAACGGAGACGGTGTCTGTTTTCTTGATGAGCAGGGACATTTGCAAGGTTTCCGCATCAACCGGGTGGATGGTAACAAACTCTATCCGGCAGGGGAAGTGCCTCGCATCAAACCTCGTACACGGCTTTATCGCAATTTCGACCAGGAGTTTGAACGTATCCTTACCCGTAAATCCTCCGAACGCAAAATCGGTGTTTGTTGGGAGTTGGCAGATACTTCTTTCGGGTTTAGCCTGACGGCTGCGGACGAGGATGATAACCGCGTGACGCTCTCTTTCCCTTATCCGAAAGAGTTGGCACGTACACCGCAGGTGGATAATCTGCGTAATCAGCTGGGCAAGTTGGGGAATACTCCTTTTGAGATAGCAGGATATTTGTCTGAAGATGCTTCGGGCATCAGGCTCAATCTTTCTGCTAACTGGTTCCTTCCTGCTTCTGCGGTGGCGGACTGGCGCCGGCAGGTGATAGATAAGCTGATTGCGGCTCGGCGTGTTACTTATCGTCGTGAGCTGGCTGTTTGGAAACCGACCAGCCATGCTTTCCCGGCTACTTCGCTGACCTATCTGGGTAATGTGATGAACGGTGCTGCCCGGAGTTTCTACCGTGAGCACGGGTTGTCGTCCATAGCACCTGCTTACGAGGCACAAGCGGTTCCGGATGCTGTACTCATGTTCTGCAAACATTGCCTGCGTTTCAGTATGGGATGGTGTCCCACCTATCAGAAAGGACATTCTCCTTATAGGGAACCTTATTATTTGGTTGGGACGGACGGCAAGCGTTTCCGCTTGTCTTTTGATTGCAAGAATTGCCAGATGAAAGTCATTGCTCATGAAGAGCCGCTTTAATGAAGGATGAAGAATGAGGAATTACTAATAAAGACTTGAAAATGAGGAGTGAGGAACGGGCACATAATGAAAGGCTGGCAAATGACCGGTACCGGGAAGCGGGCAGGGACAAACATCCTTTGCGTTCACTGCGTTCCCTCCTATTCTGCATTCTTTATTTTTCATGCTTCATTGCTTTAGTTTCCTGCCATTATTCCCGTCCTAATCTTGAAGATGAACATCTGTCTAAGGAGACGCGTGATTCGCTGGCCTATCTTTTTGAGCGGCATTATACTTGGAATACCAATCTGGAAGTGCTGGCAGATTCTGTGAATTTGGCTTGTCTGCCCGTGAAGGACTGCTATAATATGCTTTATCGGGGAGACCGCGTGGTGGTTGCCGAGTTCGCCATCCATCCTGCCGACAGTGTGGATAGTGTATGGGTGAAGCTTGCCCATTCGCAGGAAGTGCAGGGTTGGTTGCGGGAGTCCGAAATGATGCATGCCTTTGTTCCTACAGACAGCATTTCGCAGGCCATCTACTTGTTCAGTGATACCCATGCCTCTTATTTTATCATTATTTTTGCCTTGTTTGTGGCAGTCTGGCTGTTCCGGGCTTTTCGGCGCAAGCAGTTGAGGATGGTGTACTTTAATGATATAGACAGTCTCTATCCGTTGTTGCTATGTCTGCTGATGGCGTTCTGTGCCACTATTTACGAATCTATACAAGTGTTTGCGCCGGAGACGTGGCAACACTTCTATTTTAATCCTACCTTGTCGCCGTTCAAGGTACCGCTTGTGCTTTCTGCTTTTCTGATGGGTATCTGGCTGTTTATAGTGGTGTTGCTGGCGGTACTCGACGATTTGTTTCGCCAGTTAAGTCCGGCGGCGGCCGTATTCTATCTGTTGGGGCTGGCCTCCTGCTGCATCTTCTGTTATTTTTTCTTTATCCTGACTACATCTATCTACGTCGGATACTTGTTTTTGACCGCTTTTGTATGGGTATTCCTCAAAAGGCTTCGCATTTCGCTGCTGGCTTCACGCTATCGTTGCGGCAGATGCGGGCAGAAACTGAGGGAGAAGGGAGTCTGCCCGCATTGCGGAGCTATCAATGAATAAAAAAGCTTTGTAACTTTTCCATATTCAGTAGGAAAATGTAACTTTGTAGTTGAACTTTTAAAAGGAGGAATTGATTATGAGTAGTTTGGAGTTGGAAGCCGGAAAATTGGAGTTGATTCGTGAGATAGTCAATATCAATAGCAGTACTGCATTGGAGAGCCTCAGAAAATATATGAAGGAGGTTTTGAATAAGAATAGTCATTCCATTCCGACAGCGGCAGATAGCAAATTGCTGACTAAGCGTATGCTTGCAAAGTATGCCGGTAGTTGGAAGGACAATCGTGATTCTGATGAAATCAATGATGATATATATGCATCACGCCTTTCTCGAAAAGAAGAAAACTTTAGCCCCTTTGACGAATGAAACGATATTTGCTTGATACTAATATTTGTGTTCGCTTCATGCGTCAGAAATTTGGAGTAGACGAACATATTGAAAAGGTGGGCTGGGAACATTGTTGCATTTCGGAGGTTACGGTAGCAGAGTTGTTGTTCGGTGCAGAGCGAAGTAATAATGTGGAGAGAAACTTGCAGCTTGTTACTGATTTCTGCCAAGATATCAAGGTAATACCTTTGTCCTCGGCTTTATGTTGTTATGCCCGGAGTAAGGCTGCCTTATATAGTCAAGGAACTCCCATTGAGGATTTGGACTTATTTATAGGATGTACAGCGGTGGCTAACCAAATGATAATGGTTACTGAAAACAAGAAACATCTGGAAAGAATACCTAATATTGAAATTGAAAACTGGGTACATAGAGGATAACTTCTCCTCTGTCAGATAGAAACATAGAAACGGTCGTTCGGGTATGCAATGTGTAAGTACCCGAACGACCGTTTCTATTTTCCTTTACTTTCGGAGGGACAAAGCTCTCCAATCAGAACCTGCACCTCAACTCTATTCCCGCCTGCACAGGCCGTCCTTTCTGCATAAATCCGTTCCCCATACTCTCAAAATAGAACGAAGCATACTCTTTGTCCAGTGCATTGCGCACCCAGAAATCAATCTGTCCATGTCCTTTCTGGAAGCTGATACGTCCGTTCAGCGTGCCGTAGAAGGCTTGGCTCACGGTATTCTTCTCGGTCCAGTAGATGCGCCCGGCACCGGTGTAGTTGGCGTTCAGCTGGATGCAGTCCAGCCAGTGCCCCGGACGGATGCGGAAGATGTACTGACCGCCCACGTTCATGGTATGCTTGGGAACAAAGGGTACGTACTTGCCGTTGTAGCTGATTTCCTGAAGCTCCCCATTCACTTTCTCGTTGGTGATGTAATCCTTAAAGGTGGCATAGGTATAACCATAACTTGCATTCAGCGTGAAGTCCGTAGCAACGGCAGCCGTCAAGGCAACCTCTGCCCCCTGGCTGCGGCTTTTGCCGGCATTTGCCGTTTCGCGTCCCAGTCCGCTTGGGGCGAAGCGTGAAATCTGCTGGTCGCGGGTTTCCAGCCAGAAGATGGCGGCGTCGGCATGCAGACGTCCGTCCAGCAGATTCAAGTGTGTTCCTATTTCGTAGTTCCAGGTCTGTTCGGGCTTGTAGACGGTGGCGGATTTTGCATCCGGATTCTCTCCCGCATCGGGGAAGTATTTACCCACCAGCTCTTTGTAGGCATCCGGCACGTTGGGCATAATCGCCTCTTTGCTTTGCCGCATCATGTCATTCTTCAAACTGGATTGCAGCAGGTCGGAGAACATCTGCACGTTGTAACCTCCCGAACGGTAACCTTTGCTGACCGTTGCATACACATTTCCTCTGTTTCGCGCAAAGTCATACTGCAAAGCAAACTTGGGCAACAGCTGAAGATAATCCTTATCAATGTTTCCTTGGTAGCGCGACTCTACGGTCAGCGCCGTCTCCGGCATCATCTCTATTTCGCGGATGACGACGTCGCCCCGCTTCATTTCTCCCTTGATGCCCACCTTGTAGTCCAGGCTGGTGCCGGAGTTGTAATCCATCTTCATACGCTCATAATCCAGGCGTAACCCGGCAGTGAACGACACTCCTTTCAGCCCGAATAAATCTCTGAAGGTGGATTGATGAAAGAGTGCCCCATTCAGCAGCGGAGTGTCGAAACTGCCCCCGATGGGCATGGTCCGGCTGCTGATGCCCAGTGAGGGCAGGATATTCATACTCATGGATGGTCCCATCTCTACTTGTATTTGCGATGGGATGACACTGCCCAACATCTGATTCAGCATCCCCATTCCGGCTTCCCTGAAAGTGACGGGAGCTTCCGTATTCAGCCATTGGTAGAAGCCGAAGGCGCCGGTGGTCCATTGCCAGCGGCTACCGCTTTTACTCTTCAAGATGATTTCCTCGCTCAGTGCGTGGGAGCGTTGTTTCTGTTGCAGGGTATAGATGTCGTTGGCGGTGAAGTCCTGGTCTATGTCCATGCAGTCCTTTAGAAACTGGTAGCCGGTGACCATGCTCAACGTGAAGTGCTGTGCCTGGTATTCCAGGTTCAGACCCGTGTTCAGCAGGTTGCGGTAGTAGTTGCTACGGGCGTTATTGGAGATTTTTCCGATGTAGGGCTTCAGCGGCTCGCTCTGTGCTTCGGGGGCCAGGCTGCCTTGGTAGAAATACGGGTAGCCACCCTGGTCGCTGTATTCGTAGTTGATGTTTAGGTCCACCTTCCAGTTGTCCGAGGGGAGGTAGATGGCGCGGATGCGTCCGCCTGCCGATTGCCCCTTGTCCGCTTTCTCGTCCCTCACCGTGTTGCGGAAGAATCCTCCTTGATAATCGTAAAAACCTCCGGTGGAAAAGGCGAACCGTTCCGAAAGGCGGTGATAGTGGGTCAGCGAGGTATTATAGGCATTGTACGTACCTGCCCCCATGCGGAAGTCCGTCCCCTGGTAGGAGAAGGGCGATTTGGTGTGCACCTTAATCAATCCGCCCATGGCATTGCGCCCGTAGAGCGTGCCCTGCGGACCGCGTAGCACGTCGATGCGCTCTACGTCGGCATAGCTGAAGTCGAAGGCTGACTTGTCTATATAAGGTATATTGTCTACATAAAGTCCTACGGAGGGAGTGTTGATGCGCGAGCCGATGCCGCGGATATAGACTGCCGAAGTCAGTCGCGAGCCGTAGTCGGGGATAAACATATTGGGCACTACGGATGTCAGATTCTTGATGGAGTTCACCTGTGCGTTCTGCATGTCCTGCTGCGAAAGCAGGGTGACGGCGGCGGGCTGTTCGCGCAGTTTCCGGTTTTCTTTGGGGGCGGCAATGACGGTTATTTCCTCTACATCCACCACTTTCAAGGTGTCTGCCTCTTCGGCAAGTACGTTGCCGGTTGCCAGGAGGCAGAAGATACCGGCTAAGATTCTATATCTGTTCATAAACTGTTTTTTTAAGCACCTGCAAAGTAAAGGGATTCTTGCGGAAGGGACAATCCTCATTTATTAGGATTTCGTTCCTGGAGTGCTAATCTTAAATCGTTCCATCATGCAAAAAATATCGTTCCTCCGTGGGGTAAAAATCGTTCCACCATGGTGGAACGATTTTTACCCCACGGAGGAACGATTAGATGTTAGCACATTAGCACACTAATTGGGGCGAAGTCTTTCTGAAAAGACTTCGCTTCTGATGTATCCGGTTGTAGGATTATACTCTGTCCGCTTCCACATATCCGTGCATCACGGCATAGATAGTCAGCCCGGACACGGACTTGATACCCAGCTTCTCGGTGATATTCTTGCGGTGTGAGATGACGGTGGTCAGGCTGATGTTCAGTTTGTCGGCAATCTCCTTGTTGATGAGACCTTTGGTAATCAGCACCAGCACTTCTATTTCGCGGGCGGAAAGGTCGTGCCCGGCGGCTGTATTTATTGCCATATCCGAGTGTCTGGCGGGTGCCGGCTTTCCGTGGTTTTGTCTGTATTGGTTTCCGTATTGGCGCAGCTGCAGAATGTTTTTTGCCAGATTTTGTTCGTCCTGATAGATGTTTAGCGTCGGCATGCCCGACAGTTGGGGGACGGTTTCACCATTGACCAGCACAATGGTTTTGGGCTTGCGCTCCAGAAAGAAAGCGGTATGCTCGAAGTAAATCTGTGAAGAGATGAAATAATGCACATACATGTCAGGCGTATCATCCATCAGTTCGCCAAAGGAACGGAAAGAGCGGATGATGGCTGTCGGGATGATTTCCTCCAGCAAGTTCTGCAGTCCCAGACAGGAGAGGGTGTTGGAGTCGACGATTGCTATTTCAGGAGTCATTCTCGTTTTTTTGTTTCTGCAAAAATACGGATTATTTTTTAGGGTTTGTCTGTGCGGGGCTGCAAAATGAAAAATTCTCCTATGCAGAACTATTCTCCCTCTCCTTTTGGGGAGCGGGGAGTGTCTCCTTTCGCATATTGGCTGGGGCTGACATTGAAATATTTCTTAAAGACTTCCCGGAAGTATTTCCCATCGCAGAAACCGGTTCTTTCTGCTACTTCAGTCACGGAATATTTCCCTTCTTTCAATAGCTCGGCAGCATGTTTCAAACGGATATTCCGTACGAAATCTGCCGGTGCCTGGCCGGTCAGCGCTTTCAGTTTACTGTAGAAACTGGTACGGCTCATATTCAGGAGCGAGCACAATACGTCTACTGTGAAATCGGGATTATCCATGTTCTCCTCGATATGTCTCTTTACATTCGACATGAATTTCCAGTCGAGACTGTTGGAGCAAGTGGTAGTTGTGGAGGGCTCTTCTTCTGTATTGATTTCCAAATCCGCATATCTCTTGCGCAGCAATGCGCGGTTGGCAAGCAGATTGGCAATGCTGGCTTTCAGTATGTTTATGCTGAAAGGTTTTACAATATATTCGTCCGCACCGATATGGAGTCCTTCGAGAATGTTCTTTTCATCTCCCAGTGCCGTCAGCAGTACTACCGGGATGTGGGATGTTTCAATATCGTTCTTGATGGCGATGCATAATTCGTCGCCTCGCATTTCCGGCATCATGATGTCGGAAAGAATCAGTCCCGGCCAGAATTGTTTTACAATGGTCAGCGCTTCCTTGCCGTTGTTGCATACTTGTACATTGTAAATCGGAGAGAACGACTGGAAGAGATAGTTGCGCAGCTCGTCATTGTCTTCTACAATCAAGATGCGATGCAGTTTGTCATTGTCTTCAGTCCGGAGTTCTCCGGCAAGTTTCAAAGGAACGGTGGGGACATCCGGTTCATAGAAGGTCTTCTTATCCTTAACGGACAGAGTGAAGTTCTTGAACTGTTCTTTCTCTTTGGGAAGGATGATTCTGACAGTACTGCCTTGGCATTCGGTGCTCTCAATGTATATTTTTCCATTGTGCAGGCTTACCAGCTTCCGCACCAGCATCAGACCGATACCGCTTCCCGTTATTTTGGAGTTGATGGCATTTGTTCCACGGAAGTGCATCTTGAACAGTTTTCTTTGTTCTTTGGCGGGAATTCCTATTCCATTATCTTTGACTTCTAGTCTCCAGGAGCTTTTCATGTCATAAACAGAAATGAGTATATCGCCATTTTGGGGAGTATACTTCAGAGCATTGGATATGACATTTTCCAGGATAGAGTCCATCTTCTCTTTGTCGAACCATACATTCATGTAGCTGAAATTGCTTTCGTATCTGAAAGTGATATGTTTTATGGTGGCATAGGTCTGGAAATTGTTGTATATCTCCTTGATGTAAGTATTCAATTCATATTCTGCTATGTACAGATGAGGGGAATATACTTCTGCCCGTTCAAAGTTTATCAGATTGGTAGTCATGCGCAGGAGGGAGTTGACATTTCTCAGTGCCATGTGCATATTGTTGGTCTCGGCTTCGTTCAGTGTCTTGTTTTCAAGCATTTCTTCCAGAGGTGCCTTTATCAGTGTCAATGGCGTGCGGATATCATGCGCGGTATTGACAAAGAAACGGGTTTTCTCATCGGATATCTTTTTCTGTTTTCTCAGTGCCATGACACGGAAACCGACAACGGACATCAGTACTGTCAGCAGGACATAGCAGGCTATGGCCCAAAAACTGAACCAGACGGGGCGCGCAATGCTGATGTCGATGCTTCGCTCTTCAAAATAAAGATAAGGCTCTTCCTTGGATACCGCCCGTATGTAAAGTTTGTAATCGCCCGAGGCAAGGTTGGTGAAGCGGAGATGCCCTTCTTCACCCAGGCGGTTCCAGTCATCGTAAAAGCCTTCCAGCTTCCAGTAGAAAGTGACATTGTCCGGCGCGTCATAATTGATGGATGAAATACTGAGGGAAAAAGTGTTCTGGTTATATTTCAGCTTTAACCGGTCTGTCTGGTTGATGTTTTCCTTCAAGGGGGAATTCGGACTGCCGGGAAAGACTGTCTGATAGAGTATCTGAAAATCGCTGAGTATCATAGGAGAGTAGATGTACTTGGGCAAACGGGTTCCTTCGGGAAACTCGATGGCTCCGTCTGTGCTGCCAAAGACAAAACCCTTGTTCTTGCGTAGCGTTCCGGAAGAGGCACTGAAGCAGGAGGACATCAGCCCTTGCTCTTTAGTCCAGTTGTGGAATGTCTTCTCCGTAGGGTGGAAACAGCTGATTCCGTTTTCGGTACTCATCAGGATATGCCCGTCCGACTCGGGGAGTATGGTGTAGATGTTGTTTGAAATCAAGGCACAATTGTCCTTGTGATAATGCTTGAACGTACTGTCCTTTGCGTTGTAGACAACCACTCCGGAGCCGTTTGTTCCTATATATAGAGAGAGGTCTTCCGCTTGGTAAAGTGTGTTGATGTAGGTCGTCTCTTCCTGCAAGGCGACATATTGGAATCTACCCGACTCTTTGTCCAGCAGATACAGTCCGGCACTTGTCCCAATCCACATGTGTCCGTCGTCCTTTTCTGTAATGGCGGTGACGGAATTTATTCCGGGATACAGACGGACGGAATTCAGGGACAAATCGAAGCACTTCAGATTATAGAACCCTCCGGACCAGATATATCCTTTGGAGTCTTTTACAATGTCGCGGATATACTTGTCAGGACGAATGTTGTCCGGATTGAGCAGGTAAGGGGAGAAATATTCTACCGAGAGTGTCCTTTTATTTATTTTGTATACTCCCGAAGTATATCCTCCTGCCCAAATAATGCCGGGTGATACCTCGCATAGCGTAATGAAGATGTGATTCTTGTTTTTCAGTTGATGGTCGAAGGAGCTCAGGAATGAATGCCACTGCCCGGTTTTCGATTGATAAAGGCTGATTCCGTTACTTGTTCCGAACCATAGGTCTCCGTCACTGTCTTCAATGACAGAGTGTACCTGGTCGTTGACCAGCGATTGTCTGTTTCCGATAGAATGCTTTATCCAGTTGTAGCTTTTGTACCGGTTGTCTATAATGGTAATTCCTTCCGGGTAGTTGGCTATCCATATCCGCTTTTCTTCATCAATATAAATGTCATTGATGTTATTGCTGTTCATCTCATTGTGGCTTTTGTAGCTGGAGACGATGTACGGTTCCGAGATACACGAGTTCATGTTGATTTTGTGTATACCCATACCTTCTGTCGCTATCAATAGCTCTGTCTGGTTCAGAGGCTTGATTCGGGCAATGTTTACATCGCTCAAATCCGTATTGGAGTGTATAATCCGTTGTTGCCGTATGTCGTAGGCAAAGACGCCTTTTTCAAAAGTACCGATGAAAAGTCTTTGTGATTCTTGGTGGAAATAGAGTGAACTGATTTGGGCCTGGATTTTGTCAAGAGGTTCAAGAGGGACAATCTGCAATGTCTCATTTTCGAGTTTGACATATCGCAATCCCTTGTCGGTACCCATGAAGAAGTGGTTATTGTCCACTTGTTCGATACTTGTAATGCTGCTTTTCAGTTCATTGGACATTTGATGGACCTCTCCGGTTTGTGTGTCGTAGAGAGCGATGCTGTATCTGCTGCAGAGCCAAATCCTGTGATTGCAGTCCATATAGCCGTAGCTGATATTGACCGGTGTCTTGGGCAGTTTATATACTCTGTTGAACACATCGTGTTCTTGGTTGTATTGAAAAATGCGACCGGCTTTACCTATGACCCATAATTTCCCTTTCTCTTCAAAATATAGCCAACCGAGATGGATGGGGAAACTTGACTCTTTGTTTTCTTCTATTAATTTATAATGCTTGATGTCTTTTCCATTGTACCGGTCTATGCCTTCGTTGGTGAGGAACCACATGTAACCTACCGAATCCTTTTGAATGTCGAAGATTCTGCGGTTGCTCAATCCGTTTTCCACCCCTATGTATTTATATGTTTGCGCCGTAGCTATGAGAGGCAAAAGGAATAGAAAGCATACAATGTTTATGATGAACCTCATAATAAATACAATATAACAACATATATGTGATAATAGTTTACAAATTAAACGAGAAAAAGTGAAAAATCAAAATTTGGATGTAAATATTATAGCTTAATCAAAGAATGCCTTTGCCGCTTCCGCACATCGTTCGCCGTCAATTCCGGCAGAAACAATGCCTCCGGCATATCCGGCGCCTTCTCCGCAAGGGAACAATCCTTTTACGCGTACATGTTGCAGTGTCTCCTTGTCTCTTGTTATGCGTACCGGCGCCGAAGTACGGGTTTCCACTCCAATCATTGTCGCCTCGTTCGTCAAGAAACCACGGCTGTATTTCCCGAATAGCTGGAAACCTTTGCTCAGGCGTTCTGCAATGAAAGAGGGCATCCAGAAGTGGAGAGGTGAGGAAACCAGTCCCGGTGCATACGAAGTTTCCGGCAGGTCGTAACTCAGTTTTTTCTTAGTGAAGTCTGCCATTCTCTGTGCCGGTGCTGTCTGCTTCATATTGCCTTGTTGCCAGCAGAGGCGCTCCAGATACTCTTGAAAATACATCATGCTTAATTGGGAATTGACGGTTGGCAATTGACAATTAGCCGCGCTGTCGTGCTGCATAGAAATTGTAAATTGTAGATTGTCAATAGTAAATTGCTCTATGTCTTCCGGGCGTAGCTCTACCACCATTCCCGAATTGCTCCAACGGGAACCGCGGTTGCTGGGACTCATCCCGTTGACTACAATCTGCTCGGGACCGCTGGCGGCGGGCACAACGAAGCCGCCGGGACACATGCAAAAGCTATATACTCCTCGTCCGTCCACTTGGTTTACAAAACTATATTCGGCGGCAGGCAGATATTTTCCCCGTCCGTTCCGGTTGTGATATTGTATTTGGTCTATCAAGGTGGCAGGGTGTTCTAGTCGTACGCCTACGGCAATGCCTTTAGCTTCAATCTCTACATTGTTGGCGGCAAGCCAGCGGTATACGTCCCGGGCAGAGTGACCGGTGGCAAGTATCACCGGGCCAAGGAAAGTCTTGCCGGTATTTGTTTCAATGCCTTTGACTTCATCCTTCTCTATGAGTAGGGCGTCCATGCGTGTTTCGAAGTGGACTTCGCCACCACACTGGATGATAGTGTTCCGCATGTTTTCGATGACACGCGGCAGTTTGTCTGTACCTATGTGCGGATGTGCATCTACCAGAATGGAAGTGGAGGCTCCATGTTGGCAGAAGACGTTCAGAATCTTGTCTACATTGCCACGCTTCTTACTGCGTGTGTACAGCTTGCCATCCGAGTAAGCTCCGGCACCTCCCTCTCCGAAGCTGTAATTGGACTCCGGGTTGACGAGTTGCTGGCGGCTGATTTGCGCCAAGTCTTTCTTGCGTTCCCGTACGTCCTTTCCACGCTCCACAATGACGGGGCGCAGACCGAGCTCTATCAGTCGCAGGGCGGCGAAGAGTCCTCCGGGACCGGCGCCTACCACTACTACTTGGGGCTTTCCTTCTACATTATTATATAAGGTATGTTGATATTCGTCCTCTTTCGGCATTTCGTTCAGATATGCCCGTACGTTGAGGTTGATATAGATTGTCCGTTGGCGGGCATCGATACTGCGCTTCAAGATGCGCGTTGCTGTTATCTCCCGTGCATTCAGTCCTTTCTCATGTACTAAGTACTCTTTCAGGCGTTGCTCGTTTGCCGCTACTTCGGGCAATACGCGCAGTTGGTATTCTTGTATCATAATGATTATCCGAATAGGGCACGGAATGCTTCTTCCACCTTCCGTACCGGTATCAATTCCATTTTAATCTTCTTCGTGTTCAGTCCTTGCATATTATACTTGGGAAGTATGAATCGCTTGAATCCAAGTTTCTCTGCTTCTCCGATGCGCTGCTCTATGCGGTTCACTGGGCGGATTTCACCTGACAGACCTATTTCTCCCGCCATGCACACCTCCGGCTCTATGGCCGTGTCCATGTTGCTGGAGAGGATAGAGCTGATGACGGCAAGGTCTATTGCCGGGTCGTTCACTTTCAATCCGCCGGCAATGTTGAGAAAGACGTCTTTCTGTGCCAGCTTGAAGCCTACACGTTTTTCCAATACGGCCAGCAGCATATTCATGCGGCGGATGTCGAACCCTGTGGCAGAGCGTTGTGGGTTACCATATACGGCACTGCTGACCAATGCCTGCGTTTCGATGAGGAACGGTCTGATGCCTTCTATCGCGGAGGCGATGGCTATGCCGCTCATACCTTCATGGTCCTGGCTCAGCAGTAGTTCGGATGGGTTGCTCACCTGCCGTAATCCATCTTGCCGCATTTCGTAAATACCCAGTTCGGCAGTGCTTCCGAAGCGGTTCTTGATGCTACGCAGGATGCGGTACATGTAGTGCTGGTCGCCCTCGAACTGGAGTACGGTATCCACGATATGTTCCAGTACCTTGGGGCCGGCTATGCTTCCTTCCTTATTGATATGCCCGATAAGGATGACCGCCGTATGCGTTTCCTTGGCAAAGCGCAGGATGGAGGCGGAACATTCCCGTACCTGGGCAATACTCCCCGGCGACGATTCAAGGGTTTCGGTAGAAATCGTCTGTATGGAGTCGATGATGACGATGTCCGGGCGGATGTTCTTGATATGGACGTAAATCTGTTCCAGGGAAGTTTCGCATACGATGAGGCAATCACTGGAAGCACTTGTCAAGCGGTCGGCACGCAGTTTCAATTGGCGGGTACTTTCTTCGCCGGAGACGTAGAGGATGCGTTTTTCCGGTATGCGGAGTACGGTTTGTAGCACCAGGGTGGATTTCCCGATGCCCGGTTCGCCGCCAATCAAAACAAGAGATCCTTGTACAAGACCACCACCTAGTACCCGGTTCAGTTCGGCATCATGGAGGTCAATGCGCGGTTCGTCATCGGCTACAATTTCATGGAGGGTTATGGGTTTGGCTTTGGCGGTCTCTATGCCCGATACGGGACGCTTGTTCACCACTTCTTTCCGTACCACCTCTTCCACATACGTGTTCCACATTCCGCACGACGGACACTTGCCTACCCATTTGGGAGAGTCTTGTCCGCAGTTGCTGCATACATAAACCGTCTTCTCTTTAGCCATAGTTGTGCATTCTCTTCTAAAATGATTGCCCAAAGGTACAATTTTTCGATGCAGGGCTTGCAGACTCCCATAGAGTTTTTTTATTTTTGTGAGTAGAAAACAATAACATGTTATAAAAGCCATGATAGAAGATATTCTTGCATACAACAAGCGTTTTGTAGCCGAGAAGGGGTATGAGAAATACATCACGAATAAATACCCGGATAAGAAGATTGCCATCCTCTCTTGTATGGATACCCGTTTGACCGCTTTACTGCCGGCAGCCTTGGGCATCAAGAACGGCGATGTGAAGATGATAAAGAATGCGGGTGGAATCATTTCACATCCGTTCGGTAGTGTCATTCGTAGCCTGATGGTGGCCATTTACGAGTTGGGCGTGACGGAAGTGATGGTTATTGCCCACTCCGATTGCGGTGCGTGCCACATGAGCAGCGCCCAGATGATAGAGCATATGAAGGCCCGGGGCATCAAGCAAGAGACGATTGATATGATTCGTTTCTGCGGAGTGGATTTCGAGTCTTGGCTGTATGGATTCGAAGATACGGAGAAATCGGTAAAAGGTACGGTGGAAGCTATTATCAATCATCCGCTGATACCGAATGATATCAATGTCAGCGGTTTCATAATAGATTCTGTGACGGGAGAATTGACCCCGGTGCAGTGATAGTTGTGCTTCACACGGTAATTTCCCCTGCCAGCGGTCGTCCCATCAGTTCGCGTATTTCGGCAGGCGGATAATCGTGCCCCAGAAGGAACATCAGCTTGGTTACGGCAGATTCCGTTGTGCTGTCATATCCGCAGACAACTCCTGCCTGCATCAGTTGGTAACCGGTTTCATAGCGCTCCATTTCAACAGTGCCGGCACTGCATTGGGTGACGTTGACAATGATGATGCCTTGTTCGCAGGCATCATGCAGGCGGCGTAGAAACCATTCCTTTCGGGGAGCGTTGCCGGAACCGTAGGTTTCGAGGACTACGGCCTTCAGTCCTTTAGTGGCAAGTATGGCTGCCACGACATTTTCCTGAATACCTGGAAAAAGCTTCAGTATGGCGATGTTGGTATCAAGCAGATAATGAGGCTCCAGTTCGTGGGGAGTGCCGTGCGTATGAATTTGCACATTATTATATTTAATATGTATACCGGCGGAAGCGAGTACCGGATAATTGAAGGAACGGAAAGCATTGAAGTTCTCCGCGTTCATTTTGGTGGTACGGTTGCCGCGCATCAGGTGGTTTTCGAAGAAGATGCAGACTTCGGGTACGATGGGCTGTCCGTTGGAGTGGCGGTCGGTGGCTATTTCGATGCTGGTCAGCAGGTTTTCCTTGCCGTCTGTGCGGAGCACGCCAATGGGCAGTTGCGAGCCGGTTAGGATGACGGGCTTGTTCAGCCCTTCAAGCATGAAGCTGAGTGCAGAAGCTGTGTAGGCCATGGTGTCTGTGCCATGCAGGATGACGAAGCCTGTATATTGGTTGTAGTTGTTGCTGATGATGCGTACCAGTTTGCGCCAGGCATCGGGGTCCATGTCCGAGGAATCCATGGGCGGGTCGAATTGATAAGTGTCGATACGGAACGCAAATCTCTGAAGTTCGGGAACATGTTTCTGCAACTGCTCGAAGTTGAAGCTTTCCAGGGCGCCGGTTTCTGCATTCTCTATCATTCCGATAGTTCCACCGGTGTATATTAGCAAAACGGAAGTGTTTTCTGGGTTCATGCGCACTTTTCTTTCATGTTTTCCATGCAAATATAATGATATATATTGAGAATGATAGCAAAATGTTAGAAAAGAATAAACGGATATACAGAAAAAAGGTATGGAAAGTGTGAAAGTGTAAGCCGTAAGTTGTGCATATTTCTTGCCTTTTTAGAGGCTTTCTGCATTTTTATCGCAAAAAAGTCGCAAAAAGTGATAGATTGAATGTTTTTATTGTTACTTTTGCAACACTTATCATAAATGATAGAAACAAGAGACTATGAACAAGTACTATCAACATACAGTCACATCCATGTGGACCATGACCCTTAGGGGTTAGGGATAGTATTTTGTGTTTCTACGTGTTACACCATTTTCAAGCAGTTTTTCCATTTAATTAAAGTCAATGCAAGCCGTAGCAGCTTGTTTCCGACACATTGTATCAACCATCTCAACAATATAAAGAGAAATGAAAGTAATGAAATTCGGCGGAACGTCCGTAGGTTCCGTGAACAGTATTTTGAGCGTCAAGAGAATTGTAGAAGCAGTCGATGAACCGGTTATCGTGGTGGTGTCCGCATTGGGCGGCATCACGGACAAGTTGATAAACACCTCTAGAATGGCGGCAGCCGGTGATGCTTCTTACGAGAATGAGTTCCGGGAGATTGTCTATCGTCATGTGGAAATGATTAAGGAAGTGATTCCGGCAGGCGAGGCGCAGGTTGCCTTGCAACGCCAGATTGGTGAGCTGCTCAACGAGCTGAAGGACATCTTTCAGGGCATTTATCTGATAAAGGACCTTTCGCAGAAGACGTCCGATACGATTGTGAGCTATGGCGAACGTCTTTCATCTATCATCGTTGCCCAGTTGACGGGAGCGGAGTGGTTTGACTCACGCAAGTTTATCAAGACGGAAAAGAAGCATTCCAAGCATGTGCTGGATACGGAGCTGACAAATTCGTTGGTGCGCGAGACATTCAGCAGCCTGCCCAAACGCGTATTGGTTCCGGGTTTTATCTCCACAGACAAAATGACGGGAGAGGTAACGAACCTGGGTAGAGGTGGCTCTGACTATACGGCGGCAATCATTGCTGCTGCACTGGATGCCGACAGTCTGGAAATCTGGACGGATGTAGACGGATTCATGACAGCTGACCCGCGTGTGATTTCCAGGGCATACACTATCAATGAATTGAGCTATGTGGAAGCTACGGAGCTTTGTAACTTCGGTGCGAAAGTGGTCTATCCGCCTACAATCTATCCGGTTTGCCACAAGAATATCCCCATTCTGGTGAAGAATACCTTCAATCCGGAGGGTGTGGGAACTGTCATCAAGCGAGAGGTTTCCGACCCGCAAAGCAAGGCCATCAAGGGTATTTCATCCATCAATGATACGAGCCTAATTACAGTGCAAGGCCTTGGTATGGTAGGTGTCATCGGTGTGAACTACCGTATCTTCAAGGCGCTGGCAAAGAATGGCATCAGTGTGTTCCTTGTGTCCCAGGCTTCTTCGGAGAATTCAACGTCTATCGGTGTGCGCAATGCGGATGCTGATCTGGCTTGCGAGGTGCTGAACGAGGAGTTTGCCAAAGAAATAGAGATGGGAGAAATTTCTCCTATTCAGGCAGAAAAGAACCTGGCTACCGTGGCCATCGTAGGCGAGAACATGAAGCATACGCCGGGTATTGCCGGAAAGCTGTTCGGTACGTTGGGGCGTAACGGTATCAATGTGATTGCTTGTGCGCAGGGTGCTTCGGAAACCAACATCTCGTTTGTAGTGGACAGCAAATCATTGCGCAAATCGCTGAATGTCATCCATGATTCTTTCTTCTTGTCGGAATATCAGGTACTGAATCTTTTTATCTGCGGCATAGGAACCGTAGGCGGCAGCTTGATAGAGCAAATTCACAGCCAGCGCCAGAAGCTGATGCAGGAGAACGGCCTGCAGCTGAATGTAGTGGGCATTGCCGATGCAAACAAAGCCATGTTCAGCCGCGAAGGTTTCGATTTGGGACGTTTTCGTGAAGAACTGCAGGAGAAGGGAAAGGACAGCTCTCTGGAAACGCTGCGTAATGAGATTATCGGTATGAACATCTTTAACTCTGTCTTTGTGGACTGTACGGCAAGTGCAGGCGTGGCTTCCCTTTACAAGGACTTGCTGCTGCACAATGTTTCGGTAGTGGCTGCTAACAAGATTGCCGCTTCTTCCGAATACGAGAACTACCGTGAACTGAAACAGATTGCCCGCCAACGCGGTGTGAAGTACTTGTTTGAAACCAATGTAGGTGCCGGACTCCCCATCATCAATACCATTAACGACCTTATCCATAGCGGTGATAAGATATTGAAGATTGAAGCCGTGCTGAGCGGTACGTTGAACTATATCTTCAATAAAATCAGTGCCGACATTCCTTTCAGCAAGACCATTAAGATGGCGCAGGAGGAACGTTACTCCGAGCCCGATCCGCGTATCGACCTCAGCGGAAAGGATGTTATCCGCAAACTGGTGATTCTGGCACGCGAGGCCGGTTACTGTTTGGAACAGAGCGATGTTGAGAAGAACCTCTTTGTGCCCGATGACTTCTTTGAAGGCTCCCTGGATGACTTCTGGAAGAAAGTGCCGAGCCTCGATGCCGATTTCGAAGCCCGCCGCAAGGTGTTGGAAGCCGAGAACAAGCATTGGCGTTTCGTAGCCAAGCTGGAAAATGGCAAAGCATCTGTCGGTTTGCAGGAAGTCGGCGCCAACCATCCGTTCTACGGGCTGGAAGGCAGCAATAACATCATCCTGCTGACCACGGCACGCTATAAGGAATATCCGATGATGATACAAGGCTACGGAGCCGGTGCGGGTGTAACGGCTGCGGGGGTATTTGCGGATATTATGAGCATTGCAAACGTTTAATCCAAATCGTAATATAGAAAGATGAAACACATCATTATATTGGGTGATGGTATGGCCGACTGGCCCGTGAAGGCTCTGGGAGGTAAAACCTTGCTGCAGGCGGCTGCAACTCCCTATATGGACAAGCTGGCACGCATGGGACGTGTGGGAAGGCTGGTGACGGTGGCTGAGGGATTTCATCCCGGCAGTGAGGTGGCGAATATGTCCGTTCTGGGCTATAACCTGCCGAAGGTGTACGAAGGCCGCGGTCCATTGGAGGCGGCGAGTATCGGTGTGGACTTGCAGCCGGGTGAGATGGCGATGCGCTGCAACATTATCTGCATCGAGGGAGACAATATCAAGAATCATTCTGCCGGACACATTACTACAGAGGAAGCGGATGTGTTGGTAAAATACCTTCAGGAGCATTTGGGTGATGACCGCGTGCATTTCCATACGGGCGTGCAATACCGCCATCTGCTGGTAATAAAAGGAGGGGACAAGCGCATTGACTGTACGCCGCCCCACGATGTCCCTTTGAGGCCTTTCCGTCCGTTGATGGTGAAGCCGATGGAGGGTACGGAGAATATTTCGGTCCCCGAAGGCGGTGCAGAGCTTACTCCGAAGCAGACTGCCGATTTGATTAATGATTTGATTCTCCGTTCGCAAGTGTTGCTGGAAAACCATCCGGTCAACATGAAGCGGAAGGCCGAGGGTAAGGACCCTGCCAATAGCATCTGGCCGTGGAGTCCCGGTTATCGTCCGCAGATGGAGCGCCTTTCAGACAAGTTCCCGCAGGTGAAGCGTGGTGCTGTGATTTCTGCCGTGGATTTGATTAACGGCATCGGCTACTATGCCGGATTGCGGCGCATCACCGTAGAAGGTGCGACGGGGCTTTATGATACCAACTATGAGAATAAGGTGGCTGCCGCCCTTGATGCATTGCGGACGGATGATTTTGTCTACCTGCATATCGAGGCCAGTGATGAGGCCGGTCACGAAGGAAATGTCCCCTTGAAGATTATGACGATTGAGAATCTGGACAGCCGTGCCGTAGGTCCTATCTACGAGGCTGTGAAGGATTGGGAGGAACCCGTTGCTATCTCCGTATTGCCCGACCATCCCACTCCCTGCGAACTCCGTACGCATACGGCCGAACCTATCCCGTTCCTCATTTGGCATCCGGGTATCGAGGCTGACGAAGTACGGACATTTGATGAAGTGGCAGCCTGCGAAGGCAGTTACGGACTGATGAAAGAAGACGAGTTTATTAATGAATTTATGAGTTCCACCACAGAGTAACACAGAGTTTTACGGGGTTTTATTTATAGAGAATTCTGTGAGACTCTGTGGTGAATAAAAAAATACCGCAATGAAATATTATAGCACCAACAAACAAGCCCCCGAAGCCACTCTTGAAGAGGCCGTGGTAAAGGGGCTTGCCGCAGACAAGGGGCTTTTCATGCCCTTTACAATCAAAACTCTGCCACAAGAGTTTTACGATAGCATCGATACACTCAGCTTTCAGGAGATAGCCTATCGCGTGGCAGATGCTTTCTTTGGCGAGGATGTTCCTGCCGATACGCTGAAACAGATTGTTTATGACACACTCAGTTTCGATGTCCCTCTGGTCCGGGTGACAAAGAATATTTATTCGCTTGAGCTGTTCCATGGTCCGACGCTTGCCTTTAAGGATGTGGGCGGTCGCTTCATGGCGCGTTTGCTGGGATACTTTATCAAGAAAGAGGGCAAGAAGCAAGTCAATGTTCTCGTTGCTACTTCCGGTGATACGGGGAGTGCTGTTGCCAATGGTTTCCTCGGTGTGGAAGGCATACACGTCTATGTGCTCTACCCGAAGGGAAAAGTCAGTGAAATCCAGGAGAAACAGTTTACTACCTTAGGGCAGAATATCACGGCCATTGAGGTCGATGGCACGTTCGACGATTGCCAGGCTCTGGTTAAATCCGCTTTTATGGACGGGGAACTCAACGAGCACCTGCAACTGACCAGCGCCAATTCCATCAACGTGGCGCGTTTCTTGCCGCAGGCATTCTATTACTTTTATGCCTATGCTCAACTGAAGCGTGCCGGTAAGGGAGACAATGCCGTCATTTGTGTACCCAGTGGTAACTTCGGCAATATCACTGCCGGCCTCTTCGGCAAGCGTATGGGACTACCCGTGGAACGCTTTATCGCTTCCAACAACCGCAATGATATCTTCTTCCAATATTTGCAGACGGGTGTTTATACACCGCGTCCCAGTATCGCTACCATTGCTAACGCGATGGATGTGGGCGACCCGAGCAACTTTGCCCGCGTACTCGACCTTTACGGAGGCAGCCATGCCGCCATCTCTGCCGAAATCAGCGGTGCCACTTATACCGACGAGCAGATTGCCGAAACCATGCGGGAAGTGTGGAAGAAGGACCATTACCTGCTCGACCCGCACGGAGCCTGCGGCTTCCGGGCCCTGGCCGAAGGACTGAAACCCGGCGAAACGGGCGTATTCTTGGAAACGGCCCATCCGGCGAAGTTCAAGGATACAGTGGAGAAGATTATCGGTGAAGCCGTAGAAATACCTGCCAAGCTTCAGGCCTTTATGCGCGGCGAGAAGAAGAGCCTGCCAATGTCGAAGGACTTTGCGGACTTCAAGCAATATCTGATGCATGTATAAAGAATGGGACGTCAGTAAAGAAAAACACCGGATTGCTTGACATTGCCTTTCGGATGTTGTATCTTTGTAACTGCAATCTTAGTTCAGATTCAATTTTAAATTAGCATAAAAGGAGAGGCGTCGCTTCTCCTTTTTTGTTGTGTTCTTCCGTCACTTCATTAGCCAAAGCTTAGGGTTTACTCTCCTAAACCAGTGTTTTGCAGATTTAATCCTCCACTTCAGCAAGCGGAATGGTGGGCATTTGCTTGGAAAATTCCGGCGGTTTTGACGAAAAGTCCGGATGTTTCGGATGAAAAGCTCCGAGCTTTCGGATGATATATTCAGCGCTGACAGATGGTGTGTCGAGGATAAACGGATGATATGTTCGGGACGGATACATGGTTTGTTCCGGCTATATGAACGGACGATCATGCGTCTGTTCCGTTAATCTTCCATAAATCTGCTCTTGACAAGATTGGCTGCTTTATTCTGTATCGGGTTCTTCCCGGATGATGTTTATCATGCTGCCCAACTTATGATGGTTGTTCCATAGCACAAGCACTTCAATCTTCCGGAGACTGTGCCGGTAAAGAAGCGTATAGTCGGGATGCGGAATGATGTACCGTATGTTCTCTGCTTCGGTGGGCTGTCCGATAAACGGATTCAGCGTGACACGGTACAATGCATTTTGGAACAAGGTGTACAGAGTCCCGCCACACCGTTTGTTGCCATCTCTTTCTTGCGAGGAAATCAGCAGGTCCTTCAGAGCTTCTTTGGCAAGTGGCGACCAGATTATTTGTTTAGCCATGCTTCCACCTCCTTACTGATTGTGACATCCTCTTGTCCTTCTCCCTCATCCAGTTGCCGGCAGGCTTTCTTAAGGTCATGGCGTAGCCGGGTGGAGAATGCGAGGACTTGCTTTGTTTGCTGGGACGATTGCTCTTCTTTAACTTTTGCCATAACGTTATCTCCTTTTTCCTTAAAACATTTCAAAGTAATGAATTGTTTGAGGGGAAAAATACGAAGCTGATGAAAGATAAGAAACTGGAAGCCAATCTCAGTATGGTTGCATCGCGCGTCATGGCGGGGTTGAATATGAATGGATTGAAATTTCTGCTCCCTTTGTGGCTGGGTGCATTGACAGGTGTCACGGTGCGTTGTGTCTTTGCTGCCGTGGCATTTTGGATAACAAGCTGGTTTGTAAAGGAGGCACCGGTCACAAGGCGGCAGCGGATAGGGCTGTTCTGTCTGGGAGCTTTCGGACTCTACGGGTTCATGTTCTGCTATCTGCTGGGCATCAGTAAGACGACTCCGGTTTCCAGTGCCATCTTCAACTCCATGCAGCCCATTTGGGTCTTTCTGATATCTGTCTTTTTCCTGCACGAAAAGGCTACGCTGATGAAGATAA
Organism: Bacteroides sp. RTP31139st1_H2_RTP31139_211217; assembly: GCF_040227615.1. Classification (NCBI taxonomy): domain Bacteria; kingdom Pseudomonadati; phylum Bacteroidota; class Bacteroidia; order Bacteroidales; family Bacteroidaceae; genus Bacteroides; species Bacteroides sp. RTP31139st1_H2_RTP31139_211217. The sequence continues at coordinate 85,146 of NZ_JBCNZM010000002.1, forward strand.
TCGGCATAGCGCTGGGTTTTGGCGGTGCGTTGTTGTGTATCCTTACGCAAGGCAGTGATGACCTGGCGCACGATGCGTTTACGGGCAACATGCTCTGCATGGTGAGCTCGCTGGTCTTTGCCGTTTACCTGATTGTGAGCAAGAAACTGCTGGAAGAGGTCGGGGTAGTGACGATGATGAAGTACATCTTTGGCGGTGCGGCAGTAACGGGATTGATTGTGTCGTCCATTATAGGCTGGGATGCACCCTTGCTTACGGATGCCTTGCATGGGGAGTGGCACTGGGTGCCGTGGGCGGTGCTGGCTTTTGTGCTGGTTTTCCCTACTTACCTCAGCTACTTTCTGGTTCCGGTGGGCTTGAAGTATCTCAAGACGACGGTTGTAGCCATGTACAGCTATCTGATACTGGTGGTGACTACCGTTGTTTCCCTCACCTTGGGGCAAGACCGTTTCAGTTGGACGCAAGCCGCTGCCATTGCCATGATTTGTATCAGCGTGTACTTTGTTGAAGTGGCGGAAGCGAAGAAGTAGTGACGAATACCAGGTATTCCCCTTCCGCCTCGATGGTGAATTCTGTACTGGTGCATTCGTTGAGTGTGCCTTGCCACCAGTTGGTGAAATCGCTGAGGGGATAGACCAGTCCTTTGCCATGCAGACCGTGTGCAGTGAAGTTGATGATGGATACTTGCTGTCCGGGATGGCTTGGGAAGGTGCGGGTACTCCGGCAGGGGATGAAGATGCCGTAATCGGTATAGGTACGTACATCGGCTCCGGCACGGAGATAGTCGATGAGCAGGCTGATATTTCCCAGTGTATGGTCTTCACGCTTGCCCGTGGCACCGATGATGGCGATGCGGCGTTTGCCTTGCGCCAGCAGGAAATTGACGGCTTTAGTCTGGTCGTTGGTCTCCTGGTCGCTGATACGGTGTAGGATATGTCCGAACTTCCGGCGGTTTTCATCACTGAGGGAGTCACCGTCGCCGATGATTACGTCGGGAGTATGGCCCCGGCGGATGTATTCGTTCGCTCCACCGTCGCAGCAAACCACGTATGGCGCTTCCGCCAATATCTTCAAAGGCAGGGGACCGGCAGGATATTCCCCATTCGCCAAAACTACGGCATCAATAGTTGATAATTGCTCGTTGCTCGTTGATAGTTCGTCTTTCATGTCTTTCTTAATCCCTAATCTCTAATCCTTCGTCTTTGCTCATCATTTTTCTCCATTTGAAGTAGCCAAAGATAGCTATAATTGTATAAAGGGCATATAGTCCGGCTGTAAAATCAAGTCCTTTGTAGATGTACAGTCCGGAGCTGACGGCATCTACCGCAATCCATGCCCACCATTGTTCTACATATTTCCGTGCCAGCATCCACATGCCGACGATGCTCAGTGCGGTGGTGAAGGAGTCCAGCCAGGGCACATTGCTGTCCGTGAAGTTTATCAATATCCAGGCAATGCCGAGGAAGGCGGCGGTGAATACGGCTGTAAGCGGCAGCAAGTAGCGCGTCGGCATATAGGTAATGGAAAGCTCCTGCTTTTGTTCTTCTGTTCTGTTGTTCTCTCCCCTTTGTGGGGCATCTTTCCGTTTCAAGATAGTACGTCGTAGTACAGCTCCGTACTTCCACATCATCCAGCCGTAGATGGCAGCACCCAGATAATAGATGTTGATGCCGAAATCTGCATACAACCCCGCATCATAGTAGACAAAAATATAGACGGCAGGCATAATGATGCCCGCTATCCAAAGATAAATGCTTGCCCGGTACTCCAACCAGAGGTAGAGGAGCCCGGTCACAGTGCCTGTAATCTCAAGAATATGTTCCATCAGAAATTGATTGCTATATGTCCCAATACATTCGTTCCCGCCTGGGCAGCGTAGCCGGCATAGTTGTAACGGACTTTTCCTTCGTTATCGTCGAGATAGTATCCGCTGCCTGCGTATCCGTTATTCTCGTATTCTTCATTGAACAGATTATAGATGGTGCACCCTATGGTTACCGACTTTACTTTAGGCAACTTGAAGGTATAGGACAGATTCAGGTTGCTTACGAAATAAGCATCCAGTGTGCACTCCTCTCGCTTGGCGTTACTCATGTATTGCTTGCTGATATATTGTGACTGCAACGAGGCCTCGAATCCCTTGAACGTATAGCCGAAGCGGTTGTTCAGTATGAAGTCGGGAGAGAATGCGATGGGGGTATCCCCGTGTTTGATGACCCATGCTTCCGACCCAGCCTCCTCGTTTTCAAAAAGTGTCTCGGTAAAGTTCTGCACACGGTTCTTGCTGAGTGTGGCATTGATGTCCCATTGCAAGCCGCAGTCCAGTTTGATGCCAGCCATCAGTTCAATACCCGTACGGTAGCTGTCGGGCACGTTGCTGGCCATGGCTTCGCCTATCTCGTTCAGCTCTCCCGTCAGTACCAGCTGGTCTTTATAGTCCATATAGTAGAAGTTGGCACCCGCATGGAGCCATGAGTTGGCGAAGGTATATCCCAGTTCGTAGTCGAACAAACGCTCAGCCTTGGGATGTTCGGTGAAGTAGCCGTCGGTGTAGTTGTTGCGCGTAGGTTCTTTATGGGCTACGCTGAACGAACCGTATAGGCGGTGGTTGCGGTCGATTTGCCAGGACAGTCCGGCTTTCGGGTTGAAGAAGTCGAAATCTTCGTCAATGTCCAATTTTTGCATTCCCGGAGTGGCGGCAGTCCAGTTGTACTTGTCGTTCAGTCCGTTTATCTTGTAGTTGATGTGGCGGTATTGCAGGTCGAGGTAGGCGCTGAGGCCGCTTACCAGTTCATAATTGACTTTCAGATAAATATTTCCGTCGTTCTTTGTGGCGTTGTTGCGGTAGTAGTCGTGGTCGGGGTTCAGTTCGCCGATATAGTTCTTTACCCAAAGCACTTTTCCGAAGTGGTCGCCGTCATAGCGGTTCAGTGCACCGCCTAGCGAGGCATGCAGACGGTCGGCTTTGTAGCTTACGGAGAAGATTCCACCGCCAAACCAGTTGTCCATTGCCTTCTTGCGGATAAGGTCGCTTACTTCTACCTTGCCGCCATTGTATTCGAAAGGAGACATGCCGTACTCTGCTAACGAGCGTTCACCTTTATATTCTTGATAGTATCCGTCGCCTTTGGTGTAGTGCAGGCCGATATTCAGGTTCCATTGTGGGGTGAAATTGTGGTTGAATAGCAGCTGGTAATTCTTTTGCGTATAGTTGTCGGTCTGGTCGTCATAGAAATGCAGTGCACCTCCTTCGTCCGTGAGGTAATGCTTCTCGCCGTTGTCGTCTTTATAATATTCTTTGTTGTATACATGGCCGTCCCGGTCGGTGGCGTACATGAATCCGCAGGAATTATAACGCCGTCCGTAACGTTCCATCTCTTCCTTGCTGGCATAGTTCCATGCGTGGTAAGTGCGCTCTTTGCCGGCAAAGGTTATCAGCTTGATAGAGGTGTTGTCATTGTAGTACCCTCCTTGCAGGTAATAGGAGTTCAGTCCCACAGACGCCCGGTCTATATATCCGTCTGTACTGATGTTGGAGAGCCGCGCGTCGAACGACCAATGATTGTTGATGAGTCCCGTTCCCACTTTCACCGTCTCCTTGTGCGTATGGAAGGAGCCGTAGGAACCGTTGAATTCTGCATAGGGTTTCATGGAGAAATCACCCGTCTGCATGTTGATGCTGGCACCGAAAGCTCCTGCACCGTTCGTTGAGGTACCAGCTCCGCGTTGCACCTGCATATCCTTGACGGAGGAGGCGAAATCCGGCAGGTTGACCCAGAATACCGTGTGGCTTTCCGCATCGTTGATGGGAATACCGTTAGCGGTGACGTTGATGCGTGTGCCATCTGTTCCGCGGACTCTCAGTGTGGTGTAACCCACCCCGGCACCGGCGTCGCTGGTAGTAATGGCGGAGGGTGTCATACTCAACAGATACGGCAGGTCTTGTCCGAAATTCTGTTTTTTCAGTTGTTCTTTGCCTATATTGGTGAATGCCACCGGTGTGCTGTTTGTGGCACGTGTGGAGATGACTTCCACTTCCTGCAGGTTTATCACCCGCAGACTGTCTTGCTCTTGTGTCTGCGCACAGACACCCAGTGCTGCCATAAGGAGGCAGGTCGCCATTGCATGTCTCTTCATTTGCAATTGTTTCGTTTAGATGAATACAGAAAAGGGGAACTTTTCTTCTTTTCCCTCCGCCGGCATTACCCGGATCAGGTTAATGGGTATGATCTCAGCCCGTCGTATTAGGGCACCCCTTAGTTGAAATCGGGAGCAAAGGTAGGAGTTTTCGTCGAAAGTGGCAAGTTAAGTGAACGAAAGTCAGAGTTATTTGTTAATTTTGCAGCATTAATTTTAAAAAAAGAGTATAGTTATGTTATCATCTTTATTCATGGCAGCCTTTGCTGCCCAAGTTGCTGACGATGGTTTCAGCAAACTGCAGATATTCCTTCAGCAATTGATAGATTGGGGCGTAAGTGCCGGTGGACGTATTATTGGAGCTGTCATCATCTTTGTGGTAGGACGGTTCTTGATTTCCTTTCTTAGGAAAATGCTGGCGAGGTTATTGGCAAAAAGACATGTGGATGCCAGTATCCAGAGCTTTGTGAAAAGTTTAGTCAATATCTTGCTGACCATTCTGCTGATTATTGCCGTTATCGGCAAATTGGGAGTGGAAACTACTTCTTTTGCAGCTTTGTTGGCATCTGCCGGTGTGGCTATCGGTATGGCACTTTCCGGAAACTTGCAGAATTTTGCGGGTGGATTGATTGTACTGTTGTTCCGTCCTTTCAAGGTAGGCGACTGGATTGAAAGCCAGGGAGTGTCCGGAACGGTACGTGAGATTCAAATCTTCCATACGATTCTGACCACAGCCGACAATAAGGTAATCTATATCCCTAACGGTGCGTTGAGCAGTGGTACAGTGACTAATTACAGCCGTGAGGATACGCGTCGTGTAGATTGGGTGATCGGTGTAGAATATGGTGAGAATTATGACAAGGTAGAGAGCACCGTGCGTCGTATCATCTCCGAAGACAGCCGTATCTTGAATACTCCCGAACCGTTTGTAGCTCTTCATGCCTTGGATGCCAGCAGTGTGAATGTGGTGATTCGTGTTTGGGTGAAGAGCGGAGACTACTGGGGCGTTTATTTTGATATGAACAAGAAGATTTACTCCGTATTCAATGAGGAAGGTATCGACTTCCCATTCCCGCAGTTGACGGTGCATCAGGCGAAAGACTGAGTGGGCTACAAGTTTCAATTTACTGGCTATCAGCTACTATAAGTTACGGGCTACAAGTGTACTGCATTATCATACTGCAGGACACTTGTAGCCCGTAACTTAATAGTAGTCGGTAACTCCGTAATTTATTTATAACTTAATTCTGCCTCTATTTCTTCGCAGACATCTTGCTCCAGGTTGAGCAGCTGATTGATTTCTTTTCGTTTTTCCAAATCCGTGAAATAGCTCTCCACTACTGCATAGATGTTGAAGCCGGTTGTGGAACCCGCAGCCAAATCCAATGACTCAACCATTTTCTCTACTGCTTGATGAATGCGTTTCTTACTGATAAAATGCAGTTCATTACTATGAATTAAGCTCTTTTCCATGATATTTTCTGTTTTAGTTATTGTAGTTATAACATTCTATCAAGCAAGTAAGTTCATGTAGATTGAACAGATTTGACAGTCGGTCGAATGATATTTTTCCTATATTTGCAAAAAATATAAACGCGGCAATGAAAGAACTGTTTATAAAAATACTCCGTTTTCTGATGTTTGTACTGGTCGTAGCTTTGGGCTGCATCGGATATAACATCTATGAAGATACGTTGGCTGCTGTGTGGATACCCGTAGGGGTAGGACTTGTGGTGGCAGTCGTTACACTTCCTCTATATAAAAAATGGATATGGCTGACAACGATGGAGCAAAAGGCAGTGAATATATTGTGCCATGTGGTGTGCGTGGGTGTCATCAGTTGTTCGCTTTTTCTGGTAGGGAATTATCGGATGGCGGCTCCTGCTTCGACAAAGGAGGTGACGGTTACCGTACTTGAGAAGCTGATAAAAGAACATGAAAAGAGACGTAAAGTAGGCAAGCATCGTTATGTGTCGGACGGAGTACGTAAGGAATATTACTTAAAGGTGGCTTTCGAGGATGGAGCGATAGAGACCTTGCATGTTTCCACAGCCACATACAACAAAGCACGAAAAGGCAAACCGAAAGTCCTGACTTTGCAGAAAGGAGGTTTCGGATTGCCGGTGATAACGAAGGGGCTATAGTTTTCATCCCCCCCCATGCAAGACATCAGATGAGGAACTGAATGCTCTTCTTAAAGATTTCTGCGTACAAAATGTCCGTCAATCCAAATGGTGGCATGGTGTCCTTTGAATTTCAGTAATACATAATTGGGAGCTGCCGGGCCTTTATCTCCACCTTACCGGTGAGCACTACGCTGTTTCCTTCTTCCTGAAAGCACAAACCTGCTTTCGGATTGGCTGCACCTTTGTTTTAAGACTGTCTTTGCCGGTTGCCAACCATACGGTGGTGGCCCCTTCCGACTTGATATTGCTCATTGGAACGGGGCTGGGATGATATTCTTTATAGGTTGTAAAGATACAGATAAACTGATAGGGAAATCCCTATGTATAAATAGAGAGAATCACGGAAAAGGAGGTTTTTATCATACTACATTTGCTGTATGGATAAATACTAAAACTTTCTATTATGAAAAAGATGTCAGTTGTTTTAGGCTTGTTACTCGCTGTCTTGGTGATGGGCTGTGGCATTTATGAAAGCTACGGGTTTGATTATAAGCAGTTGAGCAGCATTGAACGTGGTATGAGCTTTAAAGAGGTGTGTACCATTTTAGGAGAGCCTGCATTTAGAGATTTGAATAAGGAGGGAGAGGCTTGGACATTCCGCGCTTATACTCCTGCGGGGTGGTCGGCTGTCAAGGTGTGGTTCAAAGACGGAAAAGTGGACGAAATGAAGAGCTATCTGGAGGATACTTATCCGGTTACCACTTCGCGGGACAAGAGTTTCATGAATGAGAAAAAAGAATCTTCCGACAAGAGTAGCGAAACAAAGGTAATAGTTTCGCCGGAAGGGAAACATTACATCAAAATGGGCTCGGTAGTAGTCACTCCCGAAGGCAAGCATATAATAGTACCTTGATTATACCAACATAATCGTTTCCGGATATAGTATAATGTGAATATACCTTTCTATAAAGTGTTGATATTTATAAAGTTCTATATTTTTTGCAGATTTTAGGTATATGTAGTTCAAAGAATGTTATCTGAAATGAAAAGAATGGGCAATGTTTGTCATTGCTCTGTCTTTATCTTATATTTGAGTAGATAATATAGGATATCATTTTAAGACTAATAATAAGATAATAATATGAAGAGTATTGAGAAGGCGACCAATAATATGAAAATGGTATATTCCATTTTGTGCAATCTTAAGAAGTGTACAATCTTTGAATTGCAGAAACTGACGAAGTTCAGGGATGTGGATTTGTGTTTGGCCTTGGGGTATCTGCTGCAGAATAACCAGATTTATCAGAAGCGTATTGATAACATGGTTTACTATGGAGTCATCGCAAAATGAAAAGAGATACAATAGGTTTACCACACATTTTGCTTACATGCTTGCATGGTGCTTTCTAATTGTTTGTTATACCGCATTTTACAGTATGTAAGCAGATGCCATGCAAGTATGTAGGCAAACTTTGCTTGCATGCTGTTTTTTCTTGTGCAAATGGCTGGTCTTCTTTCCGCAAAGAACAGCTCTTTCTCCTACTAAAAGCTTATTAATGACTATTGTGCACGGTTGTGATGCAGTTTCTTCACTATTGTGGTACGGCTTCTTCATGCTTGTGGAGAAGTCGTACCACAATAGTGCGCATGCCTAACTATCATTTATTCAGTGTATTGACAGCCTATGTTAGAGCAATGAAAGACTGATAGACTGTCTTTCATTGGCTGTGTGTCTACCTTCAAAAGAGTGATATGGTAGTGGATAATGTTCATGTTTTGCTGCTTTTTCAGTGAAAGAAATCATGAATATTTGGATACTTGAAAAAGAAGTCCCACCTTTGCACGCGAATTAGAAAACCAAAAGAGTTTTGTAATCCTCATCGGAGGGCTGTAAAAATGCCGGATAAGATGACTGGGTAAAACCAATCATTTTATCCGGCATTTTTTTGCTTTTGGGCAAGACAATAACCTATAAATATAGTTGAACATGAAAAGAGATGCAATTGATTTGAGTACACTGAATGTGTTTACATTGTTTCGGAAATATTTTGTTCCTACGTTGCTGGGTATGCTCAGTATGTCGGCCGTAACAGCGATTGACGGGATATTTGTCGGGCATGGAGTAGGTAGCGACGGGATTGCGGCCGTAAATATCTGTGTCCCTTTACTGATGCTTCTTACGGGAATCGGGCTTATGGTTGGTGCCGGGTGTTCTGTGGTCGCTTCTATCCAATTGTCGAGAGGCAAAAGCAAGTCTGCTCGGTTGAATGTGACACAAGCATTACTGTTTGTAACGATTGTTGCTTTGATACCCTCTGCTTTGATGATGGCTTTTCCGGCAGAAACAGCCCGGATGCTCGGCTCTTCCGAACATCTGTTGCCTATGGTGACGGATTATCTGCTGTGGTTTGTTCCGTCATGGGTCTTTCAGATATGGATAACGGTGCCGCTGTTCGTCATTCGTCTGGACGGTGCTCCAAAGCTGGCTATGTTGTGCAGCCTGATTACGGCTGTAATCAATGTGGTGCTCGACTGGCTGTTTATCTTTCCTTTTGGCTGGGGAGTCATGGGAGCAGCATTTGCCACTTCCATCAGCATCATGGCCGGCGGACTGGTGGCGATGGTCTATCTACTGTTTTATGCTCGGCATTTGCGTTTACAACCACTCAAATGGAGTGTCAAGAGCCTGCGGCTTTCCGTGCGGAATATTGGTTACCAGTGCCGTATCGGTCCTTCTGCCTTATTGGGAGAGGCAACGCTTGCTGTTCTTATGTTCGTCGGGAACCAGGTATTTATGTCCTATCTGGGGGACGATGGCGTAGGGGCATTCGGTATAGCGTGCTATTATATTCCTTTTGTTTTCATGGTAGGTAATGCTATTGCACAATCTGCCCAGCCTATTATCAGCTATAATTTCGGACTGGGCTACAAGGAAAGAGTGATGACGGCGGAACGTATTGCGTTGCTGACGGCTGTGGTCTGCGGTGTGGTTGCAACGGTGGCATTCACTGTTTATCCTTATCTGCTGGTTGGCCTTTTCATCAGTCTTGACAGTGAAGCGGCGAAGATAGCGATACACGGTTTCCCCTATTTTGCAAGCGGCTTTGTCTTTTTCATTGTGAATATTGCTGTGGTAGGTTATTTTCAGAGTGTTGAAAGAATAAAGCCAGCTACGATTTTTGCTTTGTTGCGTGGCTTTGTTTTCCTTATTCCGAGTTTTATTTTGTTGCCGAAGTTCTTGGGTGTGTCGGGAATCTGGTTGGCAATGCCACTCTCGGAGGCTTTGACAATCATTGTGATTCTGCTTTTTGTTCTGAAGCATCGGTATGCTTATAAAGTTTCCAGCCAACTCATTACGTCGTAGATGCCTTTAAAAAAACGAGGTTGTGCCAACGTTTTGACATAACCTCCTAAAACCGTAACCTAAGATTTCTAAAATTGGCGAGATTGGACAATCATACATTTGTATGAACTCTATATATTTGCAAATTATATCGTTATAGATGAAAAGTAGCACTGAAAATATATACAAACAGAAAGTCAATCAAGTAATTGATTACATAAATTTTAATCTGCATCAGCCATTGCAATTGAATGTAATAGCCGACATAGTAAATATGTCTCAACGGCAATTGCTCCGTATGATGAGTTCTGCTTTGGATGAACCATTATACTCTTATGTGGCGAGGCAACGAGTAGAACGAGCTGTACTATATATGCAAACTGAAGACATGAGTTTACAGAATTTGGCTGGGTTAGTCGGCTACGATAATCCGCAATCGTTCTCCAAAGCATTTAAGAAACAATTTGGTATCTCTCCCAAAACATATATCAGCAGATTAAGGATGCGATTAAAAGAGTGCGAACATGATGGAAAGGAGTGCGAATTGCATTCTGAAGTCTACAATTTCGAGGGATTAAATTTAGTATATATCCGTATATGGGGTAAGTACGGAGAGGAAGAACCTTATGAAACAGTATGGAGTAAATTGATACATTTCTTAAAGAGCAATGACTTACTTCTGCCCGATACACGTTTTATTGGGTTAAGTTTTGACGACCCTAATGTGACAAACCCTAATCAATGTCGTTTCTATGCTTGTGCATCGGTACAAAAGGAAATTATGCCTACTTGTGAATTTGGTACAATCCGGCTACCACAAGGTAAATATGCGGTCTATACGTTGCAGGGGTATTATACAGATTTGCAGGACTGGTATAACATCATTAACGTAAGCCAAGAATATTCACTTCGTCATGGGATGTCTTTTGAGGAGTATATCAATTATTCAAAAGAAAATAAAAAAGAGAGTATCACAAAAATCTACATACCGATAAAATAAATAAAAGCATGGAAAATAGTTTACCTAAATATATAACTCTAACAGAGGATAATATAGATAAAGAACATATCTGCTGCGCATTCTCTGACAAAAAATGCTTGGAAGGATATGAGTCCAAAAAGGAATGGCTAAAAAAGGAATTTGCTAATGGCTATGTTTTTAGGCGGCTTGATGCACGAGCCAAAGTTTTTATAGAATATGTTCCTGCTGAATATGCGTGGCTTCCGGTTACTGCCCCTAATTATTTAATGATTAATTGTTTTTGGGTTTCAGGGCAGTATAAAGGTCAAGGGCATGGATATAATTTGCTCCAATTTGTGATTGAAGATGCAAAAAAGCAACAAAAAAATGGATTGGTTACTGTTGTAGGTACAAAAAAGAACCATTTTATGAGTGATACGAAATGGTTGCTGCAACATGGCTTTAAGGAAATAGAAAAACTTCCAAATGGATTTTCATTGTTGGTAATGAGTTTTCATGAGAATAGTGCAGTTCCATATTTTAATGATTGCGTCAAAAGTGGAGAATGCCCCGACAAACTGGGAATAGTGGCTTATTATTCTAATCGTTGCCCATATACGGATTATTATGTAAATGGAGTGTTGCGTGTTCTTGCGCAAGAAATAAATATTCCTTTGAAAGTAATTAAATTGGAAACGAGAGAGCAAGCACAAAACTCTCCTACACCAGCTACTATATTTTCTCTTTTTTACAATGGGAAGTTTGTAACTACGGATTTAAGTATTTGTACTGAGTCTAAATTTACAAAACTATTAAAGTAGTAAAATGAAAGAACTGGTTAATAACATGTTAGCTGAAATAGAGGTCAATATATCTGAAATCGACCTCTACGGTTATGATATTGTTGAAACTTTTCTTTCAATAGTGCGTCGTTTGCAAGCGGTTCTCAATGATTTAAAAACAAAACTGCAAATTCATTCCTTCTATAAGATTTATCGGATAGAAACACAATGCCCCGATGGTAGTAATGATGTAATCAGAAACTATATTAAGTAAAGAACTGGATAACCTGACCTGCTTCTTTAACCGTAATCTGGACTTTTACCAATATTATCGTTTTCATTCGACCTTGTATGATGAATATTATGTTGTTCGTGGAAAGTTTGATTTACGCCTATGTACCGATAGCGCACAATTCGATAAAGACCTGAATTTCTCAACCTTGTTTCTTCGGGTGGCATTAACAATGGCAACGTGGGAATAAAAGAAATGATGAATTTTCTCAGTACGGTGCTCTAAATGGAGTTAGGCGATTATTATGCCGCTTATATTGCCATGAAAGAACGGAAGAAGGATTGGACGGCATATCTTAGCCGTTTGCAAGACAGCTTAGTCAAACGAATGGACGAAGGATAGTAAATGACAAACTTCTGTTTTTCTTTTCGCTAGTATTATATTGCTTCAATATTATAAATCAACCATTTAGTCTTGTTGGGGTACCGTGCTGTGGATGCTTTCCAGCATAGAATTGATATGTACGGCTTCTGCGGTTCTGCCGGAAGCCTTGCCTAACTTCACGCTCCAGTGAGCCGGATTTATTTCCAGTTTGGTGTTGAACTGGGCTACAACTTGGTCGATAGTGATACGTGCGATAATCGGTGCGTTGCCGTTCTTCTTTACTGCATTTCGTTTGACGAAATAGAGTAGCTTGAAAGTACTTCTCATAATCTCTTTTTTAGTTACAAAATTAAATTGATGAACTGAAAATGAGATATTTGCAGTACGGACAAATCAAGACAACAAACCGACAATTTCAGACATTCCGTGACCTAAAATCCGAAAGGTCGGACAGGTCACGAATTGGTCACGAAAGTATGTCTTTTTGTGACCATTTCGTGTCTTAGGTCACGGACTTTATACAAAGAAAAAACTCCTGCAATACCTTGATATTGTAGGAGTTGTCTTTTCTTTGTCTGGTTTTGTCCAGCTTCTTGGTGATCCGCCTGGGGCTTTCACCGCAGCAGTCTATTTCTTTGATTTCTAAGCTCTTGTAAACCTTGAAAAATCGTACCGTAACGAATTAGTAACGATTTATAGGAACGCTTGTTGTCAGTGTGAGGCATTCGTTTGTCAGCCGTTCTCTGATGTCGCAAAGATAGAATATTACTTTTTATTTTCCAAGCATTTGATTATTAAATCTTTAAAAAAAGATTCCCGGTGCAAGGGGCGAACCTATATATAGATAGGTTTGCCCCTTGCACCGGGCGGATGCTGCATCAGTCCTACAGCATTGCCGTCCGCCTCAATACTGCCGTTTATGTGAGTCAGTTCCCCTTCCTTTTCGCTGAACCGAAAAAACATGGTGTAGTACACGTATAGTATCCCATGCGCTGCCTTTTATTGTTATTCCTTTGCTGCAAACACAGAAAATTAAGTTTGTTATGGAAGTTATTACATTTGAAAGCGAAGCGTATAAAGCGCT
>NZ_JBCNZM010000003.1:0-2801 GCF_040227615.1 Bacteroides sp. RTP31139st1_H2_RTP31139_211217
GAGTGGACTCGACCCCGAGGTGGGCTTCCTGATGAAAAGCGAGAAGTTCTTTACCGTGACCGATGCTTGTATTGACTGTGGCATCTGTACCTACGTTTGTCCGCGCGGCAACTATGAGCTGACGTCGAGAGGAGTGAAGACGTCCGGTGACTGCGAGTTCTGTTTTGCCTGCATACAGAATTGTCCGCAGAAGGCTATTCAGTTCATAAAGCAGGAAGATGGCTCTTTTCCTGACGGAACGGAGAAGAACCCCAATGCCCGCTATCGTAATGAGCATATTTCGCTAATAGATCTGAAACGGGCAAACAATCAAAAACTATAATCATTAACCTCTGTATTTTGTCGGATTTACACCCAGATGTTGTTGTACGTAACGGCTAAAATAAGCAGGAGAGGAAAAACCGAACATATCGGAAATACGGACGAACGTTAGTGATTTGTCGCGCAGCAAACGCGAGATGTCGAGTGTGGTATAACGGTTTATCCAGTAGTTTGCTGTATAACCGCTTACTTTCTTGGAAACTTCCGAAAGATATTTGGAGGTGACACATAGGCAGTCGGCATAATAGGTCACTTCACGATGCTCGCGGAAAGTTCCGTTCTCCAGCATGTTGAGGAAACGGCTCATGATGGAAGCATTTTGTACAGAGATATTGTCCTCGCCATATAGATGGGAGTGGAAATCGAAGAAGTCGAGTATCAACATCTGTGTGGAGGCGATAAGCATATCGCGATGGAAATGATGGTCTGTATTCCGGAGTCTGTATTCCACTTGTTCAAAATCCCGGAGACATAGCTCTTGCTGTTCGGTAGTCAGGGACATGATAGGATTGAGAAATAGGGAAAGTTGCCCTTTCATGCCGTAGTTGTTCTGTGGTGTACTCAGCACCACAAAGCCCGATGCGATATAGATGACCTTTACGCGAAAATCTTCTGAAGGTTGAATTTTCTCTACCAGTTTTCCTTTGCGGACAATCATCAGGTCGCCGGCACGTAGCTCGCGCTCCTCTCCATTGTACTTCAATCGGCAGATTCCTGACAGACAGAGGGCGTGTGCAAGATAGCCACTGTATGCGTCCGTCCCCAGACCTTGAAGAGTATCGGCTATTATAATATTTGCGGTTTCTCCCATTATACAGTTGTTTGGTTTCGATCACAAAAGTATATGTTTCCAATAATATAACTTCTATTGTGGGCAAGAAATATATTGCCTTTTTTATTCATTTCAAATCTGCCCGAATTTCGCAAATTCTTCATACCTTTGCATCCGTTAATTTTAGAAACCAATAACAAAACAGAACTTATGGGAGGTTTTTTCGGAACAGTCGCCAAGGCAACAAGCTGTGTGGCGGATTTGTTTTACGGCACAGATTATAATTCACATTTAGGGACAAAACGTGGTGGGTTGGCTACATACGATGCAGAAACGGAGCAGTTTACCCGTTCCATTCACAATCTGGAAAGCACTTATTTCCGCACGAAGTTTGAGGATGAACTGGACAAGTTCAAAGGAAATTCCGGAATAGGAATCATCAGCGATACAGACCCTCAACCCCTTATCCTCAACTCCCACCTTGGTCGCTTTGCCATTGTAACGGTAGCCAAAATAGTAAATCTGCAAGAACTGGAAACAAAACTGTTGGCCCAAAACATGCACTTCGCCGAACTCAGTTCGGGCAAAACCAATCAGACGGAACTTATCGCCCTCCTTATTATACAAGGAAAGACATTTGTCGAAGGAATTGAAAATGTGTATAAGCATATCAAAGGTTCCTGCTCCATGCTGTTATTGACGGAAGACGGCATCATTGCCGCTCGCGACCGCTGGGGACGTACTCCGATTGTGATTGGCAAGAAAGACGGAGCGTATGCCGCCACAAGTGAGTCGAGCAGCTTTCCGAATCTTGGTTATGAGATAGACCGTTATTTGGGACCCGGAGAGATTGTTCGCCTGCGTGCCGATGGTGTGGAACAGATGCGCAAGCCTGATGAGGGAATGCAGATTTGTTCCTTCCTATGGGTATATTACGGTTTCCCCACTTCCTGCTACGAAGGTAAGAATGTGGAGGAAGTGCGTTTTGCCTCCGGTTTCAAGATGGCACAGACAGATAAGTCAGAGGTGGATTGTGCCTGCGGCATTCCTGATTCGGGTGTAGGTATGGCGCTTGGGTATGCCGAAGGTAAAGGAGTTCCTTATCATCGTGCCATTTCCAAATATACTCCGACTTGGCCTCGTAGTTTTACTCCCAGCAAGCAGGAATTGCGTTCGCTGGTGGCAAAGATGAAGCTGATTCCCAATCGTGCCATGCTCGAGGGTAAGCGTCTGCTGTTCTGTGATGACTCTATTGTCCGGGGGACTCAGTTGCACGACAATGTGAAGGTGCTGTATGAGTATGGTGCCAAGGAGGTGCATATCCGGATTGCTTGTCCTCCATTGATATATAGCTGCCCGTTTGTAGGATTCACGGCTTCCAAAAGCGACATGGAACTGATTACCCGTCGTGTCATCAAGGAGCTGGAGGGTGACGAGAATAAGAATCTCGATAAGTATGCCACTACCGGCTCACCCGAATACGAAAAGATGGTGGACGTTATCCGCGAGCGTTTCGGACTTTCATCCTTGAAGTTCAATACGTTGGAAACTCTGGTTGAGGCTATCGGATTGCCTAAGTGTAAGATATGTACGCATTGTTTTGATGGTAGCAGCCATTTTTGATTGACATTTTGTCCTTAAGAAATAAAAAAGGGGCGTGAATTGCTTGGCAGTTCACGCCCCTTTTTTTATCTTTACAGCACAATAT
>NZ_JBCNZM010000003.1:2811-4138 GCF_040227615.1 Bacteroides sp. RTP31139st1_H2_RTP31139_211217
GGTTAATGATTAGTGATTAATGATTAATGATTAATGCCATTCGGATAATGCTTTTCGCCAATTACTAATCACTGACCATTAATCACTAACCATTAATCACTAATCATTATTCATCATGACTTTAGTAGAACGTTTTTTAAAGTACGTAAGCTTCGATACTCAGTCCAGTGAAGAGACTGAGATTACTCCGAGTACTCCGGGGCAAATGGTGTTTGCCCGGTATCTGAAAGAAGAATTGGAATCTTTGGGTCTGGAAGAAATCACGTTGGACGAAAATGGTTATCTGTTCGCCACTCTTCCTGCCAATACAGACAAGCCGTTGCCCGTCATCGGCTTTATTGCCCACATGGATACAAGCCCCGATATGAGTGGCAAGAATGTTTCTCCGCGTATCGTGCAGAATTATGACGGTAAGGACATTGTTCTTTGCGCCGAAGAGAATGTGGTTCTTTCTCCTGCCCAGTTCCCCGAACTGCTCGACCATCAAGGGGAAGATTTGATTGTGACCGACGGCAAGACCTTGCTTGGTGCCGATGATAAAGCCGGTATTGCCGAAATTGTATCGGCGGTGGTATATCTGAAGGAGCACCCCGAAATCAAGCACGGTAAAATTCGTATCGGCTTTAATCCGGATGAGGAAATCGGTTTGGGCGCCCATAAGTTCAATGTAGCGCAGTTCGGTTGCGAATGGGCCTATACCATGGATGGCGGAGAAGTGGGTGAACTTGAATTCGAGAACTTCAATGCGGCCTCTGCCAAGATAAGCTTCAAGGGACGGAATGTGCATCCGGGCTATGCCAAGAATAAGATGATTAACTCTATCCGCGTTGCCAACCGTTTCATGTCCATGCTTCCGGCTGACGAGGCTCCGGAGCATACCGAAGGTTACGAAGGTTTCTATCATCTGATAGGCATTACCGGCGAGGTGGAGCAGACAACAGTCTCTTACATTATCCGTGACCACGACCGCACCCGCTTTGAAGAGCGCAAGAAGGAGATGGAACGTCTTGTGGCAAAAATCAATGAAGAATACGGTCCGGGTACCGCTACTCTGGAACTTCGCGACCAATACTATAATATGCGCGAGCAGATTGAACCGGTGATGCATATCATCGACACCGCTTTTGCCGCCATGAAGGCAGTAGGTGTAGAGCCTCGTGTAAAAGCCATTCGCGGAGGTACGGACGGCGCCCAGCTCTCTTTCAAGGGCCTGCCTTGTCCCAATATCTTTGCCGGTGGCTTGAACTTCCACGGCCGCTATGAGTTCGTGCCTATCCAGAACATGGAGAAAGCCATGAACGTCATCGTCAAGATTGCCGAGCTCGTA
>NZ_JBCNZM010000003.1:4148-7990 GCF_040227615.1 Bacteroides sp. RTP31139st1_H2_RTP31139_211217
AGCTCGTAGCAAGCAAATAGATAATTCATAACTCATAACTCTAATAGTTCCATGAAAACCACTCCGTTTACCGAAAAACACATCTCGCTGGGTGCCAAGATGCACGAGTTTGCGGGATATAATATGCCTATCGAGTATTCCGGCATCATTGACGAGCATCTTACAGTATGTCAGGGTGTCGGTGTATTCGACGTCTCACACATGGGAGAATTTTGGGTGAAAGGTCCCCATGCTTTGGACTTTCTGCAGAAAGTGACTTCCAATAACGTAGCTGCCCTCACACCGGGGAAAGTACAGTATACCTGCTTCCCAAATGAAAATGGAGGCATTGTGGACGACCTTCTGGTCTATCATTATGAGCCGGAGAAATACCTGCTTGTCGTGAATGCGTCGAACATTGAGAAAGACTGGAACTGGTGTGTGTCTCATAACACGGAAGGCGCTGAATTGGAAAATGCTTCCGAGCACATGGCACAGCTTGCTGTGCAAGGACCGAAGGCTATTCAGGCTTTGCAGAAGCTGACTTCCATTAATCTTTCCGACCTTCCTTACTATACTTTTACCCACGGTGAGTTTGCCGGAGAAAAGGATGTCATTATCTCCAATACCGGATATACCGGTGCGGGTGGTTTTGAGCTTTACTTCTATCCGGAGGCTGCCATGAAGATTTGGGATGCCGTGTTCGAGGCAGGCGCGGAGTTCGGCATTAAGCCAGTTGGTCTGGGTGCGCGCGATACGCTTCGTCTGGAAATGGGCTTCTGTTTGTATGGCAATGATTTGGATGACACCACTTCGCCCATTGAAGCGGGTTTAGGATGGATTACCAAGTTTGTGGAGGGAAAGAACTTCACCAATCGCCCGATGCTGGAAAAACAGAAAGCGGAAGGCACTACCCGTAAGTTGGTGGGATTTGAAATGATAGACCGCGGTATCCCCCGTCATGGTTACGAGCTGTATAGTACAGACGGTACTGCCATCGGTGTGGTTACCTCCGGAACTATGTCGCCTACCCGCAAGATTGGTATCGGAATGGGGTATATCAGGCCCGAATACAGCAAGGTCGGTACGGAAATCTGCATTGACATGCGGGGACGTAAGCTGAAAGCTGTGGTTGTGAAGCCGCCGTTCCGCAAACAGTAGTTTGAATAAATGACTGAGAATGAAGAATTTGGCTGCGCAATGATGCCGCATGACAAATTCTTCATTCTTTATTCTTAGTTATTCCTTTCTCTATATTCTGCTTATCCTATCCAGCATTTGGTTTGCCCAACCTATCTCTTTATTGGTCCATTCCTTTTCGGTTCCTTCTATGCCCTGGCCTTCGTAGGCCGAAAGCAAGATGATGTATTCTTTCAGTATATCGGTGGCTTGGGCTTGTTTGTTCATGCGCATCAATAATAGTATTTTTTGTTTATATATGTCCAGATTGGGGCTTGTTCCTGCCATCTCCTGGGCTTTATCAAGCATGGCGAGGCAGCGGTTGTTCACTTCTTCCGTATTAGACAGTGCCATTTCCGCTTTTACCAGGATGATGTAGTCATTGTCCGTGGCTAGTCTGTTGTCAATGTTCTTGCGTATCAGCCGGGCAGTTTCCTTATAGCGCTTGTTGGCGTAGTTCATACTTGCGTTGAAAGAAACGACATCGCTGGTAGTCCGTAGGTAGGGGCGGGCACTCAAGCTATGGGATTCACCGGCCTTTTCTATACGCTTTTGCAGGTCGCCGATGCTGCCGTAGCGAGGAATGTCCTTGTTGCGCTGGTGCAGGTTGTAATACCCTATAATTTTACTGAGGGCCGATGCGATTCCGTCGGGATTATAGCCCTTGAATGCCAGAAGTTGGCGCGCAAGGCGGTCTGAAGAGATTTCCTGGGAAGTTTTGTATTTCATCCCCAACCGGTCCGTTGCCGGAATGCTCAAAAGGGAAGCGATGGCTCCGATATCTGCCACCAGACTGACGGCATAAGCATCTTCATTATCGTCCCAGTAGGCCACATCGAGGGCTGCACTGGCGGTAGTGGCAAAGACATCTGCCCAAAAAGCTGCACGCTTGGCACGCCGCTCGGCACGGTAAATGTTGTTTACCTGATGGTCGAGGACGAAATGTCCCAGCTCACATGCGATGACGGCGGCCAGTTCGTCTTCGGAATCAAGAGTGCAGAGGAGGCCCGTACTGATAACCATGGAGCCGTTGGGAAGCATGAAGGCATCTGGTTCGGGCGACTGGATGATACGTATGTTCAGACTCTCCCCGCGATTGCTGTCAATGGTGGTGGCGTTCAACTTGGAGAACACTCCCTGCACGTACGAAACGATGTAATCTTCCTGATAGGCTATCTCATTCAGTTTGTCGAGATAGTCCAGGCACTCTTCGTCGATTTCCTGGCGCAGTTTGTGCTTGTAGCCGCGGTCGCTGAAATATTCGTAAAGATGGTTTTTCAAGTATATCTGCTGCCAGAATTCCCGGTCGGTTTGCGGAGCGGATATGGCAATGTGCCCCATCTCATTCGAAGGAATGGTCTCTTGCATGCCGTTCATTTCGACAGCATAGTAAATGTTGTTGCTGCTTTCACCGGGATTCTTCATTTTGACAACCCGGCGGATAATGACCGGTGTACCGGCGGGAGATTGCCGGTACTCTTTTGTCAATTCTCCTTTGACAGCGATGTTCCCGCTTAAATCTTTGTACTTTTGGGGCTTGGCAAATCCTGCCGTTGCGACAAGGATTGTCAGGATGAATAGGGTGGCAAGTCGTTTCATGATTAGTATATGTTTTCGGTTTTGATGATACAAAAATAGGGAAGTGTTTTTTCCCTTTCTCGTTTTTTTCCCTATTCTGTGATAGGAGATTCCCTATTTATCGGTCCTGCAGTGGGAGGCGGAAACAAAAAAGGGAACCTTTCAGTGAAAGACTCCCTTTTTTCAGTTTGCTTGAAAACTGATTATTTCTTACGGTTACCGTAACGGCTCATGAACTTATCAACACGACCGGCAGTGTCAACCAGCTTAGACTTACCTGTGTAGAACGGGTGAGAGGTGCTGGAGATTTCCAGCTTTACCAGCGGATAAGTTTCACCTTCGAATTCGATAGTCTCTTTCGTGTTGCAAGTGGAACGAGACAAGAATACATCACCATTTGACATATCTTTAAATACTACCGGACGGTAATTTTCAGGATGAATACCTTTTTTCATTTTGATATTTTCTTTTAAAAATTTATATTCTGTTACTATTTTGGTAATAAATAGTGTAATGGTCTTCTTTTCAGAGCGCAAAGATAGTGCAAGTTGGAGACTCTACAAAATAAATTCAGATTTATTTTTATTTAGTAGGTTTATCGCATTTTATTTCTGATTTTTGCAGGACTTAATCTTGTGAATTTATGAGGAAACTACTTGTCTTATGCTCTTTCTGGCTGTGCGTGGCAACGCTGGGGGCACAAAATGCGGAACGGAAACTGTATAGTGTTGCGTTCTACAATCTTGAGAACTTGTTTGATACGATTCATGATGCAGGTAAGAATGACTATGAGTTCCTGCCCGACGGCAGTTACCAATGGACGGCAAAGAAGTATGAGTCCAAGCTGCAGAACCTTTCCAAAGTGTTGGGTTCCCTTTCGCGTGATTTAGTGCCGGAAGGTCCGGCATTCATCGGTGTGGCAGAGGCGGAGAACAGCCGGGTGCTGGAAGACCTCGTGAAGCAGCCGGCCATTTCCAATTATGAGTTCGTGCATTATGAAGGACCGGACAGACGGGGCATCGACTGTGCCTTGCTGTACGACCCGAAGCAGTTCAGCGTTACCCACTCAAAGTTGGTGCTTTCTACTCCTTTTGAGGGGGATACGG
>NZ_JBCNZM010000003.1:8000-35009 GCF_040227615.1 Bacteroides sp. RTP31139st1_H2_RTP31139_211217
GCAAAGTCACCGGTGCGTGTGCATGCAGCCAGGCAGGTAAAGGCCTTGAAGGACTCTCTGATGCGTAGCGACAAGAAGCTGAAACTCATCGTGATGGGGGATATGAATGACGACCCGATGGATGAAAGCATGGAGGTGCTGGGTGCACGCAAATATCCGAAGCAGGTGAAGAAAGGCGAATTCTACAATCCCTGGTGGGAGACACTGGAAGACAAGGGAGTGGGGACATTGCTCTATCGGGGCAAGTGGAACTTGTTTGACCAGATTGTCATTTCGAAACCGTTGCTGAAGGCTAAGAAAGGGTTGCGCTATGATCACAATGAAGTTTTCATCCGCGATTATCTGATTCAGCAGGATGGCAAATACAAAGGTTCCCCCTTGCGTACGCATGGGGGCAGGACTTGGCTGAACGGTTACAGTGACCATTTGCCGACCATCATCTATCTGAAAAATTAGTATTACATAATAATGTGTAAACAGATGCCGGAGAGCAAACATGTTCTCCGGCTTTTTTGTTGATAGAAGTATA
The DNA here is from genome assembly GCF_040227615.1 of Bacteroides sp. RTP31139st1_H2_RTP31139_211217. Classification (NCBI taxonomy): domain Bacteria; kingdom Pseudomonadati; phylum Bacteroidota; class Bacteroidia; order Bacteroidales; family Bacteroidaceae; genus Bacteroides; species Bacteroides sp. RTP31139st1_H2_RTP31139_211217. The sequence continues at coordinate 8,530 of NZ_JBCNZM010000003.1, forward strand.
GATGGCAAAAGTATGGCTGGCAGAGATAAATGCAAAGAGTTTGTAATATAGAGATTACAATAATCTGTTAAATGAAGCCAATAGCTTTAAAATAGAATGGATTTGGTAGGATGAGCCGGATATTTTATTCCCGTCAAGTTCTTTACTTTAAAGGATAATGATTACTTTTGCGTAGAATTTTAATTCACTAACAATAAAATTTAAACAAAATGGTTAATTACAAAGATTTAGGACTGGTAAACACAAGAGAGATGTTTGCTAAGGCTATCAAAGGTGGATATGCTATTCCGGCATTCAACTTCAACAATATGGAACAGATGCAGGCTATCATCAAGGCTGCAGTTGAAACAAAGTCTCCGGTTATTCTTCAGGTATCTAAGGGTGCCCGTCAGTATGCCAACGCTACGCTGTTGCGTTACATGGCTCAGGGTGCTGTTGAGTACGCTAAGGAATTGGGTTGCAAACATCCTGAAATTGTTCTTCACCTTGACCACGGAGATACATTCGAAACTTGCAAGAGCTGTATCGACTCCGGTTTCTCTTCAGTAATGATTGACGGTTCACACCTTCCGTACGAAGAAAACGTTGCACTGACTAAGAAGGTAGTTGACTATGCCCATCAGTTCGACGTAACTGTAGAAGGCGAACTCGGTGTATTGGCCGGTGTAGAAGATGAAGTTTCTGCAGAACACCATACATATACTAATCCTGAAGAAGTTATTGACTTCGCTACCCGTACAGGTTGCGATTCACTGGCTATCTCAATCGGTACTTCTCATGGTGCATACAAGTTCAAACCCGAACAATGCCACGTTGACCCTGCTACCGGTCGTCTGGTTCCTCCTCCTTTGGAATTTGCCGTTCTGGATGCTGTAATGGAGAAACTTCCGGGATTCCCCATCGTTCTTCACGGTTCTTCTTCAGTTCCTCAGGAAGAAGTTGATACTATCAACAAGTATGGTGGTAAGCTGGAAGCTGCTATCGGTATCCCCGAAGAGCAGTTGCGTAAGGCTGCCAAGTCTGCTGTTTGCAAAATCAACATCGACTCTGACTCACGTCTGGCTATGACAGCTGCTATCCGCAAGACATTTGCTGAAAAACCGGCAGAATTCGACCCGCGTAAGTATCTGGGTCCGGCTCGTGACAATATGGAAAAACTGTACAAGCATAAAATCATCAACGTGCTTGGTTCAGAGAACAAATTGGCTCAACTGGACTAATCGAAAGATAATCCGAATATAGCGTCAGCCCTTGCAATATTGATGTTGCAAGGGCTGACTTGTTGTATATAGGCCGGTGTTGTGGGATGGTTAAGTTCGCCGCTTATTTCAGAAGCGGATGTTTCAACGTGTACAACAGTCTGTTTCCTTTAACAAAACAGTCTGTTTCCCTTAACTGAACAGTTTGTTTCAATAAAGAGAACACTTCGTTCCAATATGCAAAAACACTTCGTTCCAATACGTAAGAACACTTTGTTTCTCTATACTGGAACAAAGTGTTCACCGTTATGAACTAACAGATTAGCTGTATTTGAGGCCGGTGAAAGGCATATCTCCGTGACACCTGTTCCATACTAAAAATCCCTTGCAGATAGCTGGCAGGCGAGGTGTCTGCAAGCTATCTGCAAGGGAGATTTGCAAGAATGAGCTCTCTGTGTGGAGTACGCGTTATAATTCTATCACTAATGATTCTCTGGGGCCCATCTTCAGCTCTTCACCGAAGGTGATGGCCTTGCCGCTAAGAATATCTTTTCCCTGCTTGCTGTTTTTCAGGATTTCCTTGTAGAATTTCAAAGGAACGGTGGTCTCTGCATCTGTACCGTTCAGCATCACGAATACCGTCTTGCCTTCGTACTGGCGTGCGTAGGCATAAACACCATTCTGTACCATGAACTGCACCATGTTGCCTTTGGCAATCACATCGTTTCCTTTGCGCCAGTTCAGGATGGTCTTGTAGAAGTCGTAGCACTCGTTCTGTATCTTGGTACGTCCGGCTGGGGTCAGTGCGTTTGTTGCGTCACCGGTCCATCCGCCGGGGAAGTCCTTGCGGACATAGCCGTCGCTCTTGCTCTTCACGCCATTCATCATGACTTCCGTTCCGTAGTAGAGTTGCGGAATGCGGCGGGTGGTAAGCAGCAGGGTAGAGGCTTGCTTCAGCATCGGAAGGTTGTCGCCTTCGCCCAGGAAGCGGTCGGTGTCGTGGTTTTCGATGAATGCCAGTACGGAAGCGGGGTTGGGGTAGAGGAAGTCGTATACGAAGTTATTGTATATGCGGTCCAGTCCCTTGAACCAAGTTTCGGTCTGTTCATTCTTGGCGGTGTTTATCTTGTCAAAGAAGCTGAAGTCCATAACGGTCTTGAGGTTACTGTTCTTGGGGGCTGATAGCTTGGAATCCTTCTGCCACCAGGCGGTGTAGGCGGGTTCGGTAACCCAGGTCTCGCCCACGGTGTTGTAGTTGGGATATTCTTCGTTGAGCTCTTTCATCCAGTTGCTCATGGCATCATAGTCGGCATACGGGTAAGTGTCCATGCGGATGCCGTCGATGTTGGCGAATTCAATCCACCAGAAACTGTTCTGTACCAGGTAGCGGTAAACGTGAGGGTTCTTCTGGTTGAGGTCGGGCATGGAAGGTACGAACCAGCCGTCGTTCATCTGGTCGGCATCGTACTGGGAAGTATAAGGGTCTACGTGCGGGGTCAGTTTGAAGGAAGTCTGCACGAAGTTGTTTTCGTGGTCGGGGTTGTTGAACCAGTCTTTGGAGGGCATGTCCTTAATCCATACATGCTCTACGCCGCAGTGGTTGAAAATCATGTCCATTACGATTTTGATGCCGCGTGCATGGGCTTTTTCAATCAGTTGCTTGTATTCTTCGTTGGTACCGAAGCGCGGGTCTACCTTGTAGTAGTCTGTGGTGGCATAGCCGTGATAGGAACCGCCGGTCATGTTGTTTTCCAGTACCGGAGTAAACCAGAGGGCTGTGACGCCGAGGTCGGAGAAGTAGTCCAGGTGTTGTTCGATGCCGGCAAGGTCACCGCCGTGGCGTGCATTGGGGTCATTGCGGTCTATCTTGTACTCGGCCATGCCCGCAATCTGGTCATTGTCCGGATTGCCATTGGCAAAGCGGTCGGGCATCAGCAGGTACAGTGCGTCGGAGGCGTCGAAACCTTTATGTTCGCAACCTTTCTTGTTGCGTGCCTTCAGTTCATATTCCTTTACGAGTTTCTTTTTTCCTTCAGTGAAGGTGAGGTTGAATTTGCCGGGTTTTACATCCTTGTCCAGTTTCAGATAGACCAGGAGGTAGTTGTTGCTTTCCAGCTTGACGGTGCTGCTCAATGAGACGCCGGGATAATTGACGGATACTGCCGCGTTGCCGATGCCTTCGCCATAGACCATCAGCTGGAGTTCCGGGTTCTGCATGCCGGTGTACCAAAACGGAGGGTCGATTTTGTTCACATTCATAGCTGCATACGTACTGAGGGAGAGTAAGAGTGTTCCCAAGATTAAGAATACTTTTTTCATGATAGTAACTTTACGGTTAATTTTTGCGCTAATTTAAAACAAATAACGGAGAAAGTTAATCTTTCTCCGTTACTGTACCTTATTATATTATGCAAACGTTTTCATTGGGGCTATTTGATGGGGGTTACGCTGGCGGTATCGACCTTTCCCTTGAAGAAGTCCTCTTTCTTGCGCTTTTCTCTGATGTCCTTCAGCCAGTTTTCGGCGGCATTGTATCGGTTGTCTTCTCCGATGATGGGAACTCCGTCTGCATCTACTTCCTGCACTTTGTCCTTGCTGTTTTTCGGACGGGTTTTCAGGTAGGCCGTTAGGTATCTCTCTGCTTTGGACACATCTTTCAGATAGTAATAATAGACAAAGGCTGCGTCGTAGAGCAGTTTGTGTTTCTGTCGGTCGTATTTTTCGTATTGTGTCAGAAGGGTATTCGCCTGGTCGGTGTATTGAAATGCCATCTTGTAGCAGTCCGCAAGCCCCACATATAGGCGGGACATGACACTGTCGCTGGGCATGGCGAGGCTTACGGCAGTTTCCAGATAAGTCACTCCATCCTCTTTCCATGATGTCTTGGAGCAGGCGCGTCCCAGATAATAGAGAACGTTGATGTTGGTATTGTCATCTTTAAGAGCCCTTTCCAGCAGGTCGTGTGCTGGGTAGAAGTCTTCGAGGGCATAATAGCTGATTCCGGCGTAGAAGCAGGTTTGGAAAGAACTGTCTTTTTCCTGTAACAGTTGTTCATATCTTTCTATTGCTTTGGGGTAATCTTTGTTCAGGCAATAGGCTTGGGCATTGATGCGGTTCACAAGGACGTTGGTGGAGTCTATGGAACGGTATTTCTCCGTTATGTTTATGGCGTCTTCATACTGGTGGCCTGCTACATAGATGTTGCCGAGTTTGGCAGCAGACAGGTAATCATTGGGATATCTTTTCTGTATGTCCAGGTAGGCATCTATCACATGCATGATTTCTGTGTTGTCATAGACTTGCCCCATACTTTCGGCTCTAAGGTGTAGTACATAGGCGGAACTGTCCCTTTCTGCCAGCAGGTTGCTTTCCTTTAGAGACTCACGGTATCTCTTCATGTTCATCAGCAGACTGATATACTGGATGCGTGCGTATTTATTGTCCGGATTTATGTGGAGCGCATTTTGGTAGTAATCCAGTGCCTCGCTATATTTGGCAAGTGATTTGCAGCATTCGGCAGCTTCAATGTATGCCCGGGGATTGAGAGAATCCTGAGCTACGACTTCCTGAAATACGCTCAGAGCTTCAAGGTTATTGCCCAGCCCTTTCAGCGCTTTCCCTTTTTGGTAGAGTAGGGGGACGGTCGGGGTTTCTTGATCGATCAGCATCAAGGCTGTTTCATAATCGTAGTTGGCCATCGCCTCTTGAATGGGGTTTGTGGTCTGTGCCGCCAGAAGTGAACAGCATGCACTGAAACATAAGGAGATAAAAAGCTTTCGCATACAGTATATCATTTATATGAGGTTAAACTGACTGCAAGTTACTAAAAAGAATGTATTTACGAAATAATCGTAATCTGTTTTAGATAAATTAACGAAAAAGCCCCTCCAAAAATGATGGAGGGGCTTTAAAATAGTTCGGAATTCAATCCGGATAATGGAATGAATAAATGTATTACATTAAGAATCCCAGCAGGATACCTGCTGCTACAGCGGAACCGATTACACCGGCAACGTTCGGGCCCATGGCATGCATCAGCAGATAGTTGGTAGGATCGTATTCCAGACCTACTACTTGGGAGATACGTGCAGAGTCGGGTACGGCAGATACACCGGCATTACCGATCAACGGATTAATCTTGTTGCCTTTCTTCAGGAAGAGGTTGAAAATCTTCACGAAGATGACACCGGATGCTGTGGCAATGACAAATGATAAGGCGCCCAGACCGAATATCTTGATTGAATCAAGGGTTAAGAACTCGGATGCTTGCGTAGAAGCACCTACTGTCAAACCAAGCAGAATAGTAATGGTATCAATCAGCGGACCACTGGCTGTGTTTGCCAGACGACGTGTAACTCCACTTTCTTTCAGTAAATTACCGAAGAACAGCATACCCAGCAAAGGCAGACCGGATGGTACAAGGAATGTGGTCAGTAACAAACCGATAATCGGGAACATTACTTTTTCCGTATGTGAAACCACACGGGGAGGTTTCATACGGATAAGACGTTCATTTTTACTGGTCAGCCAACGCATAATAGGCGGCTGTATCACCGGTACTAATGCCATATATGAATAGGCTGATACTGCAATGGCACCCATTAAGTTAGGAGCCAGTTTAGAAGAGAGGAAGATGGCAGTCGGACCATCGGCACCACCAATGATACCGATTGCACCAGCCTGCATCGGGTCAAATCCTATGGCAAGGGCAATCATATAAGCACCGAATATACCGAATTGGGCTGCTGCACCAACCAACATTAATTTGGGGTTCGATATCAAAGCAGAGAAATCCGTCATGGCACCGATACCCAGGAATATGAGTGGCGGGTACCAACCGGAGGTTACTCCCTGGTACAGAATATTAAGTACGGAACCTTCTTCATAGATACCGACTTTTAATCCGGCTTCCATATTGAAAGGTATATTACCAATCAGCATACCGAAACCGATAGGAATTAATAGCATCGGCTCAAATTCCTTGGCTACAGCCAAGTATATGAAAAACAAACCTACCAGAAGCATTACCACATGTCCTACCGTTGCATTGGCAAAACCTGTATAAGTCCAGAAGTCGGCAAGGTTGTTTCCTAAAAATGTGATAAATTCTCCCATATTATTCAATAATTACGAGGTCAGTACCTTCGAGAACAGAGTCCCCTTTGTTTACATTGATGGCTGTAATCTTACCGTCTTTATCAGCATTGATATTGTTTTCCATCTTCATGGCTTCCAAAATGATGATAACTTGTCCCTTCTTTACTGTATCGCCGACATTTACTTTGATATCGAGGATTACACCGGGAAGCGGAGATTTTACACCTGACTTGCCGGTAGAAGCAGCGGCCGGTTTTACTACCGGAGTAGCAGGAGCAGCAGGAGCGGATGTGGCTGCCGGACGTGCTACCGGTTTAACAACTACCTTCGGTGCTTTTTCCATTTCAACTTTGTAGGGAGTACCGTTCACTTCTACATGAGCGATGTTGTCTTCAATATCTCCAATGGCAACTTTATATACGTTACCGTTAATTTTATATTTATATTCTTTCATCGTTTTATTTTATTATGGGTGACTTACTTTTTGTGAGGAGTCTCACGCAACGTATAAATCTTTGAACTCCACGGTGAGTAACTGCGTTTTACACGGGTAATGGTAAGTATCGTGTCTTCCACATCGTGTACATCGCTTTGGAATTCGTGCATGGCCATTGAAATGGCAGCAAAAACTTCTCCCGGAACCTGCCCCAGTTGTTTCTCTTTTGCTTCTTGTTTATCAGTAATACCTTTAGCTTTCATGGCATTGCGTTTGCTGAGGTTAACTGATATTTTACCTATAATCTTGAAGGAGATGTAGAGTAATATCAGCCCGCAGAATACAACGCTCATGGCAGAAATAGCCATACCGATACCTACGCTGTCATGCTCTTCGAATTTTTCCATTTTGGCATTGCTGTCGATAGTCTTGTTGTTGGTACTCGGAGTGACATATTTATCTTCGCTTCCACCCTTTACTTCCCATTGGTCGGCTGCATCACTGACACGGGCATAGGATTGGTTGGCTTTTAAAGTACCGGCAGGCACTATGACTTGATCAAGCAATTTCTTGCCGGAATCATACAACCCAATCCAGTTGGCATTTGTGGCATCCAGTTTGAAGTTCGTATGAAATGTACCGCGTCTTGGTTCTCCATCAGCCCAGAAAAGTGCATGCTGACGTGGTTTTATGAGTGTCAGAACGTCACCTTTGGGAATGAAATAACTGGCAGTATCACCCGGCTGGCTGCTGAATTTCAGATAGCAACCTGCAAGGTCGGCGCTGCCGTATGATCTGTTGAATATTTCAATCCATGCGCTGTGCACACCGTAGTCATCCTGATAGTTGCTCTCGTTGTTGACCAGCACTTCATTCAGCAGCAGTTTGTTGTTCGATTTCTGTTCTTTGCAAGAAGAGCAAAAGCCCAACACCAGCATCAATGAAAGGAATATTCCGATTTTTGTTTTATTCATAATCGTTCTTGTTTTAGTGTGAAAAGCTTGATTACAAGGGAATATTACCATGCTTCTTAGCCGGGTTAGTCAATTTCTTGGTTTGCAACTGTTGCAGGGCACGAATGATGCGGAAACGTGTGTTACGCGGTTCGATAACATCATCAATGTAGCCATATTTAGCTGCATTATAAGGATTGGCAAACAACTTGGTGTATTCAGCCTCTTTTTCAGCCAGGAATTGAGCCGGATTTTCCTGCTCTTTGGCTTCGCGGGCATATAATACTTCTACAGCACCTGCACCACCCATTACAGCGATTTCAGCAGTAGGCCAAGCATAATTCATGTCGCCACGCAGCTGCTTACAGCTCATCACGATGTGCGAACCACCGTAGGATTTACGCAGTGTGATGGTAACCTTGGGTACAGTAGCTTCACCGTATGCATACAGCAGTTTGGCACCGTGCAGGATGACGCCGTTGTACTCCTGGCCGGTTCCCGGAAGGAATCCCGGTACGTCTACCAATGATACGATAGGAATATTGAAGGCGTCGCAGAAACGGACGAAGCGTGCGCCCTTGCGGGATGCGTTGCTGTCGAGCACACCTGCCAGATACTTCGGCTGGTTGGCAACAATACCTACGGACTGTCCGTTGAAACGTGCGAAACCAATAATGATATTCTTTGAATAATCTTTTTGGATTTCGAGGAACTCACCATTATCTATGATAGCACCAATTACCTCGTACATATCGTACGGCTTGTTCGGGTTATCAGGAATGATGTCGTTCAGGGAATCTTCCAGACGGTCGATAGGGTCTGTACAGTCTACATAGGGAGCTTCTTCCAGGTTGTTCTGGGGAATGTAGCTCAACAGTTTGCGGATAAGAGCCAAACCTTCTTCTTCTGTCTGTGCAGTAAAATGAGTAACACCAGATTTGGTGGAGTGAACGCTCGCGCCACCCAGGTTTTCCTGGCTTACGTCTTCTCCGGTTACAGTCTTTACTACCTTCGGACCGGTAAGGAACATGTAGGATGTACCTTCCATCATCAAAGTAAAGTCTGTCAAGGCAGGAGAGTAAACGGCGCCACCAGCACAAGGACCGAAAATACCGGAAATCTGCGGAATGACACCCGAAGCAAGTATGTTACGTTGGAAGATTTCAGCGTAGCCAGCCAAGGCATTAATACCTTCCTGAATACGTGCACCGCCCGAGTCGTTGATACCGATACACGGAGCACCCATTTTCATGGCTTGGTCCATAATCTTACAGATTTTCAGAGACATGGTTTCGGACAGTGAACCGGCAGAAACTGTGAAGTCCTGTGCGAAGATATAAACCAGACGGCCTTCGATTGTACCGCAACCGGTTACTACACCGTCACCGGGGTAGTGTTTCTTTTCCATGCCGAAGTTGGTGCATCTATGTTCTACGAACATGTCCATTTCTTCGAAACTGCCTTCGTCGAGAAGCATGGCTATGCGCTCGCGAGCTGTATATTTACCCTTCTCGTGTTGCTTTGCAATCGCTTTTTCACCACCACCGAGACGTGCTGCAGCGCGGCGGTCTATAAGCTCTTTAATCTTTTCAAGTTGATTACTCATGAATTTATATTCTTTAAGTGTTTATACAATTTATGATTTGATGATTTTACAGTCTTGCTTATTCCGGTTTCTCGCAAAGCTCGGTCAGGACACCGAGAGTTGACTTCGGATGCAGGAATGCAATGTTCAGACCTTCTGCACCTTTGCGGGGAGCTTTGTCTATAAGGCGGATACCTTTTTCTTCGACTTCGGCAAGCGCACCGGCCACTCCGTCTTCAACGGCAAATGCCAGATGATGCATGCCACCGTTACCGTTGTTCTTTTCGATGAACTTGGCAATTGTGCTTTCGGGAGAAGTAGGTTCCAACAATTCGATCTTTACATCGCCCACTTTCAGGAAAGCGGTTCTAACTTTCTGATCTTCCACGGTTTCGATGTTGTAGCATTTCAAACCTAAAACGTTTTCGTAGTACGGAAGGGCTTCTTCAATGCTCTTAACGGCAATGCCCAGATGCTCAATGTGTGAAATCTTCATAACTATATAAATTAATGTTAGTATTGTATCCTTTTTAATAAAGGTATAAAGCAGCACAAAGAAAGAGAATTCTTCCTTAATAAAGAAATTTTTCATCAATTAATTAATGGTTAATTGAACTTTAGAAGGATTTTTTCAGACTTTAGATAGAGACCGGTTGTTTTCTTGATATCGTCCGCTAACGGACATCCCCACTGTCCGAAAATGAACACTTACCCCTCTATGAAACCTTTCCGGCCACTTGGCACACTCTTTGCTTTTCTGTTTGCGACAATTTTAAAGATTGAACATGAAAAAGAATATTTTACTTGCAGTTTGTTTTTTGATGCCGTTGGCAACCATGGCGCAGAATGATACTTTGGGACATGAACGCAATATTACGCTGTCGGAGGCCATTGTACTGGCCCGTACGCAGTCTGTGGATGCTGCTGTGGCATTGAATGAATTGAAAACCGCGTATTGGGAATACCGTACATTCCGTGCGGACTTGTTGCCGGAAGTGAATTTCACCGGTACACTACCCAACTATAACAAGTCCTACAGTACCTACCAGAATTCCGACGGCTCCTATAGCTTTGTTCGCAACAATACACTGGGGCTGTCCGGACAGCTTTCGGTAGACCAGAACATTTGGTTTACGGGGGGTAAGCTGTCACTGACTTCTTCGCTGGATTATCTCAAACAACTGGGTTCCGGAGGAGCGAAGCAGTTCATGTCAGTCCCCGTGAGCCTGGAGTTGACGCAGCCGGTCTTCGGAGTGAATACCTTGAAGTGGAACCGCCGTATAGAGCCCGTACGCTATGCTGAGGCAAAGGCCGAGTTCATTTCAGCTACGGAAGAGGTGACGATGAAAACCATCACTTATTTCTTTGAGTTGCTGCTGGCCAAAGAATCGCTCGCTACCGCCATGCAGAACAAGACGAATGCCGACCGCCTTTATGAAGTGGCCATAGCCAAACGTAAAATGGGACAGATATCCGAGAATGATTTGTTGCAGCTTAAACTGAATTCATTGCAGGGCAAGGCCGACGTGACTGAGGCAGAGAGCAACCTGAATGCAAAAATGTTCCAGCTCCGTTCTTTCCTCGGGGTGTCCGAGCAGGAAAGCCTGAATCCGGTGTTGCCCGCCACTGTTCCCGATATAAAGATGGAGTATGACCGTGTGCTGAACAAGGCACTGGAACGCAACTCCTTTGCACAGAACATTCGCCGCCGCCAGCTCGAAGCTGATTATGAAGTGGCAACGGCACGCGGAAACTTGCGCAGCATCGACCTCTTTGCCAGTGTGGGCTATACGGGGCAGAACCATGAATTCTCTTCAGCCTACCGGGACTTGCTTGACAATCAGATTGTGCAGGTAGGCGTCAAGATTCCTATCCTTGACTGGGGCAAGCGCCGCGGCAAGGTAAGGGTGGCAAAGAGCAACCGTGAAGTGGTCTTGTCCAGAATCCGTCAGGAACAGATGGACTTTAATCAGGACATCTTTTTGCTGGTGGCTAACTTCAACAACCAGGCGCAACAGCTTGACATAGCCGAAGAGGCGGATGTCATTGCTGAGAAGCGTTACAAGACCAGTGTAGAGACCTTTATGATAGGTAAAATCAGCACCCTGGACCTGAACGATGCACAGAACTCTAAAGACGAAGCCCGTCAAAAGCATATTTCAGAGCTGTACTACTATTGGTATTACTTCTATCAGCTCCGCAGCTTGACCCTTTGGGATTTTGAACGCGATACGGAATTGGAAGCTGATTTTGAAGAGGTGGTAAGAGGATAAGTCGACGGGTTGCAAGTGATAAGTTATGAATTATTTGCCGGTAAAAGTACCGTATATGCGATATTATAGGTAAATAACTTATAACTTATCATTCATAACTCTGCTTTTTTACTTATTTTTGCGGGAAACAAACTACAATTTTTATGATACTGATAATAGACGACGATAGTGCTGTGCGCTCTTCCCTCAGCTTTATGCTGAAGCGTGCCGGATATGAGGTGAAAACGGCTCCGGGCCCTCGCGAAGCTATGGATATAGTTAGGGCCGAAGCACCCGTCTTGATTTTGATGGATATGAACTTCACTCTTTCCACTACCGGAGAAGAGGGACTTACCTTATTGAAGCAGGTAAAGGTGTTCCGTCCCGATGTGCCCGTTATTTTGATGACGGCATGGGGAAGTATCCAGCTTGCCGTGCAGGGTATGCAGGCCGGCGCATTCGATTTCATAACCAAGCCTTGGAACAATGCTGCTCTTTTGCAGCGCATCGAGACGGCCCTTGAGCTTACGGCAGCCCCGAAAGAGGTGCCGGAAGAACAGACTACCGCATTGAATCGCAGCCATATTATAGGCAAGTCCAAAGGACTGATGGACGTGCTGAATACAGTGGCCCGCATAGCCCGTACCAATGCTTCGGTGCTGATTACGGGCGAAAGCGGAACGGGCAAGGAGCTGATTGCCGAAGCCATCCATATCAACAGCCAACGCGTGAAGCAGCCCTTTGTCAAGGTGAACCTTGGTGGCATCTCGCAGAGCTTGTTCGAGAGCGAGATGTTCGGCCATAAGAAAGGGGCGTTTACCGATGCCAGCGCCGACCGTATAGGGCGTTTTGAAATGGCAAATAAAGGTACTATCTTCCTCGACGAGATTGGTGACCTCGACCCTTCCTGCCAGGTGAAACTGCTGCGCGTGCTTCAAGACCAGACATTCGAAGTGCTGGGCGATAGCCGTCCCCGCAAAGTCGATGTACGCGTTGTGTCCGCCACTAATGCAGACCTCCGCAAGATGGTGTCCGAACGTACTTTCCGTGAAGACCTTTTTTACCGTATCAACCTGATTACCGTAAAACTGCCCTCCTTGCGGGAGCGCCGTGAAGATATTCCTTTGCTGGCACGTCACTTTGCCGACCGTCAGGCAGTGGTGAACGGCTTGCCGCGTACGGATTTCTCGGCCGACGCTCTGAATTTCCTTTCCCGCCTGCCTTATCCGGGCAACATTCGTGAGTTGAAGAATCTGGTGGAGCGTACCATTTTGGTCAGCGGCAAGCCGGTGCTGGATGCCACGGATTTCGATGCCCAATATCTGCGTCACGACGAACCGGCCAAAGCTGCCGAAGGTACTTCTTTTGCAGGTATGACCTTGGATGAAATAGAGCGGCAGACTATCTTGCAGGCGTTGGAACAGCATAAAGGGAATCTCAGTCAAGTGGCAGTGTCATTAGGCATCAGCCGCGCTGCGCTTTACAGACGTTTGGAAAAATATAATATTCAAGTCCCGTGCGCATAAAATTCTTTTTCTTCATACTTGTCCTTTTTCTGCTCGGTCTGGGTGGAATGCTGGTATATCTGCTGAGTGGAAAGCCTTCTTTGTATCTGTACGTGTTGGAGGGGCTCATCGGGTTTATCCTTATCTATCTGATAGTATTCTATAATAAGATAGTGAAGCCGATGAACACCATAGGCAGCGGTATGGAGTTGCTGCGCGAGCAGGATTTCAGTAGTCGTCTCAGCCGGGTAGGGCAGTACGAAGCAGACCGCATTGTGAATATCTTTAACCGAATGATGGAGCAGCTCAAGAATGAACGGTTGCGCATGCGCGAGCAGAATCACTTCTTGGATTTGCTGATTCAGGCATCTCCAATGGGGGTTATTATCCTGACAATGGACGATGAAGTGTCGCAACTGAATCCGATGGCGGTAAAGATGCTCGGTGTCCGTATGGAGGAGGCGATGGCAAAGCGGCTGGACCAGATGGACTCCCCGTTGGCTGCCGAACTTTCGTCCATTCCCAAAGACGAGACGGCAGTGGTCCGTCTCAATGACGCGAATATTTATAAATGCACCCATTCTTCTTTTATTGACAGAGGGTTCAAACATCCTTTTTTCTTGATAGAGCGTATGACGGAAGAAGTGATGCGTGCCGAGAAACGTGCCTATGAAAAGGTAATCCGCATGATAGCTCATGAAGTGAACAATACCACTGCGGGCATCACTTCCACACTCGATACAGTGGAGCAGGCACTTTCTACAGAAGATGATATGGAGGACATCTGCGACGTGATGCGCGTTTGTACGGAGCGTTGTTTCTCGATGAGCCGTTTCATTACCCGTTTTGCAGATGTGGTAAAGATACCCGAACCTACCCTGGCACCCGTCCAGCTGAATGAGTTGGTGTCCATGTGCAAGCGTTTCATGGAAGGAATGTGCAATGACCGCAATATAGAGCTACGTCTGGAATGCGACCCGGAGGTGGGAATGGTGCGTATGGATGCTTCTCTTTTTGAGCAGGTGCTTGTGAATATCATCAAGAATGCTGCCGAAAGTATAGAGGGGGATGCCGGAGAAAACGGACAGCAAGGTGAGATAATAGTAAGGACCACTGCCCCCGCTTCTGTCGAAGTCGTTGACAATGGTCCGGGGATAAGTAAAGAGACCGAAGCTAAACTCTTCAGTCCCTTCTTTTCCACCAAGCCGAACGGGCAGGGAATTGGCCTGGTGTTTATCCGGGAAGTTTTGAGCCGTCATGGTTGCACGTTCTCCCTACGTACCTACAACGATGGATTGACCCGCTTCCGTATACTATTTAATTGAAATTTGAAAGTTTTACCTTTCACCTTTCAATTTCTGCTTTTAAAGAATTCTTTTGCATATTCGTCCAATATCCTTTTAATGCCTTGGCCGATGGTCGCATAGTCTTTCTCGTCCAGATTGGCGAGTGAGGCGCGCACGCTCCATTCGGGGCCGTCAAAACCACCGCCGTTCAGCAGCACCAGAGAGGTTTCTTTGGCAAGGCGGAAGACTACGTTCAGCGGGCTGTAGGTACGTTTCAGATATTCTACAAAGTCGTCCCCATAGAACTTCTTTGCCCAAACCAGCATGTCGATTTCTGTATAATAACCTACACGCAACGGGTCTTCCGTCAGCGTGAAACCGGTATTCTCCCAAAGGGCATGCAATCGGCGGCGGATAATCTCCTGCATCTTTTGCTTGTATTTGTTTTCCTTGTCCAGCAGGGCAAAGGCGGCGAAAAGGCCCATCTGCATCTGTTGTGGCAATGACAGTCCGGCGGTATGGTTCAGTGCCACCTGGCGACTGTCGGCAACCATACGGTCGATAAACTTCAGTTTTTCAGGTTCCAGAGTGAGGGTGGAGTAGCGGCGGTGCAGAATCTCCCGTTTCTCTTTCGGCAGTTTGGCTATCAGCTTGTCGAACAGATTGAATTCGTGCAGGGCGATGACCGCATTGCGCCATCCGGTGGCACCGAAGTATTTGGAGAATGAATAGACGCAAAGCGTATTGTAGGGAATTTCTGCCATGAACGAACGGAAGTGCGGACTGAATGTACCGTATACGTCGTCTGTAATAATCATCAGATTAGGGTTGTCATTTCTGACGATACTCACGATGCGCGCCATTGTATCCGGACTGAGTGTGTAGCTGGGCGGATTACTGGGATTGGTGACAAAGAGGGCCTTGATTTTAGGGCTTTTCAAGCGGTCTATGTCTTCGTCGCTGTACTGCCAGAGGTGCATCCCTTCGTTATTCATGCGGTTGGCATGTATTTTGGTCACTCGAAACTGGTAGCGGCTGAGTTGTGGGATTTCAATATAGGGGGTAAAGGCAGGAACCATGAGGACGATGCCGTCCCCTTTGTTCAGCAGGAAGTTTTCCTGCAGGGAGTCGAAGATGTAGCACATGGCGGCTGTTCCACCTTCGGTGGCAAACAGGTCATAGGCACCCCGGGGAGGACGGTTGTCGCACATCTCTTGCGAAAGGTAATCTTGCACAAGGATTTCCGTAAAATGAAGGATGCGGTCGGGCACGGGATACTGGTCGCCTACAATGCTTTCGGCCCATTCGTGTACAAGGCTGTCGGGGTCGGCGGCATGCTGCATCAGCAGGTAGTTGTAGGTTTGTTCCAGCAATTTGGCGCCCGGTACGTTATTGTTCTTTTTCAGGAAGGCTTCGAAGCGAGAGGCAATGCCTTTTTTTTCGGGGATGCCTGCAATTCCCTCGGGCAAATCCATGATGCGGCGGCACTCTTCCAGGCCGAAGCTTCCCAACAGGAAGAAGGCTTCGCGTGGAGCGGTTGCAATCCAGTTGGGGTTGCCGCGCCCTGCGTTCAGCATGGTACGGGCGGTTTTCTTCAGACTCTCGTCTGCCATGTCTATCAGGCGGTTCTTCAGTTCGAAAGGACTGATAGATTCCATTTTCTTTTCTAAAAGTTTTGTATCCATAAGCTCAAGTTTAGGTTCGTTATTTATTGTTTTCAGTCATTCGGCGAATAATCTCTGTTCATGCGGTATACTATTTCTTTCCTTGCTTGAAATTAATCGTCCGATATATGTTTCCTTTTCGTCCGACAGTTGTTGAATCATCGTCCGACAACTGTTGAATTATCGTCCGACAGCTGTCGGACGAATAGCTATTAGTGAATGGGTATATAGTCGCTTGCATTTCCGGCAATAATTCTTTGAATGCTCCGGATTAGTAAGCATTGGTACAGAATCGTCTTATATTAGCAAAACGATGACTACACCCCATATTATTAATAAGGTATTGCCCACGGCATAGGTCACGGTGTATCCCAGAGCAGGTGTCTCACTCTCAACGGCATCCTGCACCGCGCCTAAAGCGGCCGTAGTGGTACGTGCCCCCGCGCAGACGCCCAAAGCCAGTGCCGGATGGAACTTGAAAACATACCTTGCCAGCAGCAAGCCGATAATCAGCGGCAGGGTGGTGGCGGCTGCTCCCACCAGAAACAGGCTGATACCTACGTCGTGGAAGCCCTGCACGAAACTGGGACCTGCCGAAATGCCCACTACCGCAATGAACATGTTCAGACCGACATTGTTCAACACCCATTGTGAAGGTTCGGGAATGCGCCCGAAGGTGGGGTGCTTACTGCGGAGCCAGCCGAAGAACAAGCCCGCAATCAATGCGCCGCCGCTTGTGCTCAAGCTGATGGGGATGCCGCCGATATGGACGGAAAGTGCTCCGAACAAACCTCCGACAAGGATACCAAGGCCTACGAATATCATATCCGTCTGGTTGGTAGGGCGGTCTATATACCCCAGACGTTTGGCTGCTGCTTCCACTTCCTGCCTGGTACCTACCACTTCGATGACGTCGCCGGCATCTACTACCGTTTGTGCCAGCACGGGAATGGATATTCCGGCGCGCTTGATGCTCCGGATACTGACACCGTGCATGAACTTTTCCCTTCGGATAACTGCAACCGTCTTGCCGGCAACCGTCTTGCGTGTGATTGTAACCGGTAACTTTTCGGCAGGAAAATCCAGGAGCTGGGCATCTTGTACTTCCGGCCCTATCCAGCTTTCTTCGCCTATGATGTATTCGCGGCGTCCGCTTAGCACTACTTCGTCTCCCGGCTCTATCTGTATGTTCATGCTGACTTCCACCACAACTCCGGATTTGCGGAGGCGTTCCACAAATAGACGTTTGTCGTGCTGCCGGAAGTAGACTTCCAGGTCAATCACCCGCTTTCCATTCTTGAACCATTCGTTTTCGACCCGGTAGGCACGGAAAGTGACGGGGCGTGCCGCCGGCATGAATCCCGGTTCGTCAGCCAGAGAGCTGCCCATTTTCGCCTCCAGCTCCTTGCAGGCGGCTTTCACCTTTTCCAGCCCGCCCAGCATCTTGGGACCGATGGATGATAGGACCCATGCCGAGCCTGCCGTACCGAAAATGTAGGTGACGGCGTAGGATACGGGAATGATGTTGACGTAACTTTGTCGTTGGGCCTCGTCCAGTCCCATATTGGCCATGGTGTCTTCTGCCACTCCGATGACGGCGGAGATGGTTTGCGAACCGGCCAGCAGTCCGGCAGCTTCACCGGCATTGTAGCCCATCATCAGGGCCAGCAGCCAGGTCACTAACAGTACGGATACACACATCAGTACGGCAAAGCCCACTTGGGGCAATCCGTCCTTTTTCAGTCCGCGGAAGAACTGGGGACCCACTTTATAGCCCACGGCAAAAAGGAAAAGCAGAAAAAATACCGACTTTATCGGACCCGGTACGGCTATATTCAGTTGCCCTACCAGTACGCCTACAAGCAGTACACTGGTCACTGTGCCCAGCGTAAACTTACCGATACGCAGTTTCCCCAGCCAGAATCCCAGGAATATAGTGAGGAAAATGGCAAGTTCGGGGCGTTCCCTGAGCTGGTTGAAAATCCATTCCATAATCAAGTTGTTTAGGTTATATATTGGTTGTTCCGATGCTTTCTGGAGCGTCGTTTCGCTATACAACGGCTTTTAACGGGAAGTGTTTTGTACAAAAGGAGTTTTTTAGAACATTTATTCCGTAAAACCGAACTTTAAGAAAAAGTTTTCTTCCGTACCTTTGCCATCCAAATTAGGTAAAACAAGGTATGAAGTTGTTTTTTAGGGTATTTCTGCTTATCCAGCTGGTTACTCTTCCATTGAGAGCACAATATATGGTGCAAGGCGTTGTCACCGATTCGTTGACGAAGGAGCCGTTGCCTTATACGTCAGTTTATCTGAAAGGAACTACGGAGGGAGGGATGACGGACAATAACGGCCGTTTTTCCTTCAAGACCTATCGCCCGGAGGCCACGCTGGTCATTTCGGCCGTGGGATATAATGAATATGTCCGGCTGATTCATCCTGCAAAGTCTTCTAAGTTCAATATTGCCCTTTCGCCAGCCACTTATGCACTGGATGAGGTGGTGGTGAAGCCGAAACGTGAACGGTATAAGAAAAAGGATAATCCCGCAGTGGAGTTTGTACGCAAGATGATAGAGCATCGGGATGACTACTCGCCCGACGAACGCGACTTCTGGAAACGTGACCGCTATGAAAAGATGACTTTTGCCATCAATAACTTCGACAGCTTGAAGCAACAGAAGTGGCTTTACCGTAAGTTCAAGTTTCTGACGGATTATGTCGATACCTCTGCCGTTACCGGCAGGCCGGTATTGGCCATCTCCAACCGTGAGTTGCTTGCCACAGACTATTACCGCAAGTCTCCGCATAGCCGGAAACAGTGGGTCACCGCCCGCAGGCAGGCAGGAGTGGACGAGATGCTTTCCCAGCAGGGTATGGAGCAGGCTATCAGTGTCACCATGACCGATGTAGACCTTTATGAGAACAACATCACCTTGTTCACCAATAAGTTTGTCAGTCCGCTTTCCTCCCTTGGGCCGTCTTTCTACAAATATTATCTGATGGATACGCTTACCGTTGCCGGAAAGCCTTGTGTTGACTTGACATTTGTCCCTTTCAACTCCGAGTCGTTCGGTTTTACGGGACATTTATACGTCATGCTGGACAGTACCTATTTTGTAAAGCGTGCCGTCATGAACTTTCCTCAGAAAATAAATCTGAACTTTGTGGACTACATGAAGATTGAACAGAATTTTGACCGCGCGGAGGACGGTACGAGGCAGTTGCTCAATGAGAGTATCACTACGGAATTCAAGTTGGTGGACAATAGTGACGGTATTTATGCCAAGCGGGATGTGTATTACAGAAACTATCAGTATGAACCGGATGACAAGGCTCTGCAGGCTTTCCGAAAACCGGAAAAGGTGATTGAAGAGACATCGGCTTCCGGCTATTCGGAAGCATATTGGGATGCCAACCGCCAGGTGGAAGTCAGCAAGAAAGAGACTTCGGTGGACAAGATGATGGCCCAGTTGCGCAGCTATCCCGTTTATTTCTGGACGGAGAAAGTGTTGAAGGTGCTGTTCACGGGGTATATTCCCGCTCCGAAGGAAAAAGAACCTTTGTTCTATATCGGTATGATGAATACCACTATCAGCGGAAATACACTGGAAGGGGTGCGCTTGCGTGCCGGCGGTATGACGACGGCATGGCTCAATCCGCATTTGTTCGGCAGGGGCTATATGGCATACGGTTTTCGCGACCATCGTGTAAAGGGACTCGCCGAACTGGAATATTCTTTTCATAGGAAGAAGGAATATGCCAATGAATTTCCTATACATTCGTTGAAGCTCCGTTACTTGTCAGACGTCAATCAATATGGACAACACTATCTTTATACCAGTCAGGATAATGTTTTTCTTGCCTTGAAACGTCAGAAGGATGACCGTATCGGTTATCAGCGGAAGGCGGAACTGACCTATACCAATGAGTTCCATTCCGGCTTTTCCGTACAGATGACGGCGCGCCTGCGTAAAGATGAATCATCCCATCTGATTCCTTTCGTCAAGCAGGATGACCGTAATACGTATGTAAAAAGTATTTCGACCAGTGAACTGGAATTGAAGCTGCGCTATGCTCCCAACGAGAAATTCTTCCAAACCCAATGGAACCGTTTCCCCGTTTCGCTGGATGCTCCGGTCTTTTCGCTTACACATACCATGGCTGCCAAAGGGGTACTGGGAGGAGACTATACCTATCACTATACGGAAGCGGGTTTTCAAAAGCGTTTCTGGTTCTCGGCATTCGGTTATACGGACGTTATCCTGAAGGCCGGGAAAGTATGGAACAAGGTTCCTTTCCCTTTGCTCGTCATTCCCAACGCGAACTTGTCCTATACCATACAGCCCGAGTCCTATTCACTGATGAATGCCATGGAATTCATGAACGATGAATACGCTTCCTGGGATGTGACCTATTACTTGAACGGCTGGCTCTTCAACCGTATTCCTTTGTTGAAAAAGTTGAAATGGCGTGAAGTGCTTTCCTGTCGCGGCTTGTATGGGAATTTGAGTGATAAGAATAATCCGGCTTTTCAGCAGGATTTGTTCCGTTTTCCTGCCGGCAGCACTACAATGGGGCATACGCCATACGTAGAGGCAGGTGTAGGTGTTGAAAATATTTTCAAAGTATTGCGTGTCGATTATGTATGGCGTTTGACTTACCGAAATTTACCAAATATCGACAAATCCGGGCTCAGAATCAGTCTACACATGACATTTTAACTTAAATCTTACTAATAGGACATTAAATCGGATAAAATGACTAATCCCAATTGAGTAAAATACCCTAAATTTGAGCAATTTTTTAAACTCTAAATAATACAATGGCAATGAAAGAAAACATTAAGCCGGCAACCGGACGCCTGGGCGTGCTGGTAGTCGGAGTAGGTGGTGCGGTTGCAACCACCATGATTACCGGTACATTAGCTGCTCGCAAGGGCTTGGCAAAAGCTATAGGCTCAATCACACAAATGGCTGCTATGCGCATGCAGGATGGCAAAGAGAAACTTATCAAAGACATAGTGCCTTTGGCTGATTTGAATGATATCATTTTCGGCGGTTGGGACATTTTCCCGGACAACGCCTACGAAGCTGCTATGTATGCCGAGGTTTTGAAAGAGAAAGACTTGAATTTGGTAAAAGACGAACTGCAAGCCATCAAGCCGATGCCTGCTGCATTCGACCACAATTTTGCAAAACGTTTGAACGGTACGTATATTAAGAAGGCTGCTACTCGCTGGGAAATGACAGAGCAGTTGCGTGAGGATATCCGTAACTTCAAGGCAGCCAATAACTGCGAGCGTATTGCTGTGCTGTGGGCTGCAAGTACCGAAATATATATTCCGCTGTCCAAAGAGCACGAATCTCTCGCTGCTTTGGAGCAGGCAATGAAGGAAAACAATACTGAAGTTATCTCTCCGAGTATGTGCTATGCATACGCTGCCATTGCAGAAGGCGCTCCGTTTATTATGGGTGCTCCTAATCTGTGTGTGGATACTCCAGCCATGTGGGAATTCTCCAAGAAAATGAATGTGCCCATTTCCGGTAAGGACTTCAAGAGTGGCCAGACTTTGATGAAGACGGTGCTTGCTCCGATGTTCAAGACCCGTATGCTGGGTGTAAGCGGCTGGTTCTCTACGAATATTCTGGGTAACCGTGACGGCGAGGTACTCGACCAACCGGAGAACTTCAAGACAAAAGAGGTCAGCAAGCTGTCTGTTATCGACAATATCTTCGAACCGGAGAAATATCCTGACTTGTACGGTGATGTTTATCATAAGGTACGCATCAACTACTATCCTCCTCGTAAGGATAACAAGGAAGCATGGGACAACATCGATATTTTCGGCTGGATGGGCTATCCGATGGAAATCAAGGTTAACTTCCTGTGCCGTGACTCCATTCTTGCTGCTCCCATCGCGCTCGACTTGGTTATTTTCAGTGATTTGGCATTGCGTGCAGGCATGTGCGGCATCCAGACGTGGCTGTCTTTCTTCTGCAAGAGCCCGATGCACGATTTCGAGCATGAGCCGGTACACGATTTGTTCCAGCAATGGCGCATGGTGAAAGAGACTCTCCGCAACATGGTGGGTGAAACAGCACCGAGTTATCTGGATTAAAAAAACAGTGATAAGGTGATAAAAATAAGGTGGTAAGGTGATAGAGTGATAGCACTTTACCACTTTATCACTTTTATTACTTTATTGCATTTATCATTTTACCGTTTTTATCGCATTTATCACCTCATTACTTTTTTGATGAAGAAACCCTCCCTCCTCCCAGTTATTATCGGTACGGGCTTTGGCTCGGGCTTTTCTCCTTTTGCACCCGGCACTGCGGGAGCTTTGCTGGCTACGCTTATCTGGTTCGGGTTGTCTTATCTGGTTTCAAGTGTCTGCCTTTTGTGGCTGACAGTAGCATTGATTTTGGTATTTACACTTGCCGGTATCTGGGCTGCTAACCGCCTGGAGGCATCTTGGGGCGAAGACCCTTCGCGCGTGGTGGTCGATGAAATGGTCGGTGTGTGGATTGCCTTGCTTGCGGCGCCCGCCGGACATGTATGGTATGCATTGGGAGCATTTGTCTTGTTCCGTTTGTTTGATATATTCAAGCCCTTGGGCATTCGCCGTATGGAAAGTCTGCCGGGTGGAATCGGGGTAATGATGGACGATATTCTGTCCGGAGTCTACGGATTTATAATTTTGATTGTGGCAAGATGGATAATCAGTTGAAATCAAATGGCAAAGGTGTGTCGTGGCGCCATTCTGTCTGGATCTTCTTCAAGGCCCAGATTTCTGCGCAATTCGCAAGCTTTGTCGATTTTCTGGTGACTATCCTTCTGGTAAAGGCTTTTGCTGTTTTTTATCTTTATGCCACATTCACGGGTTCCGTGGTAGGAGGCATTGTAAACTGTGCCATTAATTACGGATGGGTGTTCCATGCCGAAGACTGTAAGAAAACGCATGTTGCCGTGAAATATCTCTTTGTCTGGGGAGGCAGCATTATACTGAATACCTGGGGCACTTTTGCACTGACCGAGTGGCTTACGGGCATGACATGGGTCAATGGGCTGTTGGGATATTATATAGACAATGTATTTATTCTGTCAAAGATAATAGTAGCAGTGCTGGTAGCTTTTTTTTGGAACTACCATCTGCAACGTTTTTTCGTTTATCGTAATCACAATATAAAAGGCTTTCTGAAACATTATTTAGAGAACAAAAAAGACGAATATGAATTATAGAGATTGGTTGCAGCAGGTGATATACAAGATTATCAATCCTGTGGTGCATGGTATGATTAGAATTGGCATTACGCCTAACTTTATTACGACTACGGGGCTGGTACTGAATATCGTGGCGGCTGCCTTGTTTGTGTATGCCGGGGTGTACAAGAGTGGTGAACTGGCCTATGTGGGCTGGGGAGGCGGTATTGTGCTCTTTGCCGGGTTGTTTGACATGATGGACGGACGTGTGGCGCGCGTGGGTAAAATGAGTTCTACTTTCGGTGCGCTCTACGACTCCGTACTCGACCGTTACAGCGAGCTCGTGACATTGTTCGGCATCTTCTATTACCTGATGCTGCAAGGCTATTTGTGGGGCTCCATCATTACATTCATTGCGCTGATAGGTTCGCTGATGGTGAGTTACGTGCGTGCCCGTGCCGAAGGTTTGGGGCTGGAGTGTAAAGTGGGTTTCATGCAGCGCCCCGAACGCGTTGTGCTGACTGCCCTCGGTGCCATGTTCTGCGGTATCTTTGGTGATTGTACTTTATTCGACCCGATGCTGATACTAATTGTGCCTATGGCAGTGATTGCAATATTGGCGAATTTGACGGCATTTGCCCGCTTGGCGCATTGCTATAAACTACTGAAAGACAAGGAATGAAAAATAGTTTGTTTCCCTCTGTGAGAGAGGCGGTGCTGGTGATTGTCATCACAGCGTTTTTCCTGATTCTGACAGCGGTCTGTATCGGGCTTCGTCCGGAACATTTCCTGATGGCGGGTATATTTTGGGTATTGTTCTTTGCCGGACAGACAACCCGTAAGTTGGCAGTGGCGCTGTTGCCGTTTTTCATATTCGGCATTTCGTATGACTGGATGCGCGTATATCCCAATTACCAGGTGAATCCCATTGATGTAAAAGGACTTTATGAGGCAGAAAAATCCCTTTTTGGCTTGTCTGTAGACGGTGCTGTCCTTATCCCTTGTGAGTATTTTGCTTTGAACCATTGTCCTGTTGCCGATTTCTTTGCCGGGATATTCTATCTCTGTTGGGTACCGGTTCCCATTGCATTCGGGTTGTGGCTCTATCTGAAGGGTGACCGTAAGGTATATCTTCGTTTTGCGATGGTGTTCCTGCTGGTTAATCTCATCGGTTTTGCCGGCTATTACATCCATCCCGCTGCTCCGCCCTGGTATGCCATGAATTATGGTTTCGATCCGATACTCGACACTCCGGGCAATGTGGCCGGCTTAGGACGTTTTGACGAATTGCTGGGATGTTCCATCTTCAACTCCATTTACGGAAGGAATGCCAATGTATTTGCAGCAGTGCCCTCGCTCCATGCCGCCTATATGGTGGTGGCTTTGGCCTACGCGGTTATGGACCGCAGCAAAAAGTGGTTGATAGCGTTGTTTGCGGTGATTATGGTCGGTATCTGGTGGACGGCTGTCTATTCGGGACACCATTATCTGATTGATGTGATGCTGGGCATCTCTTGTGCATTGCTGGGTATTTTTGTTTTTGAGAAAGGACTGATGAAGTGGGGAGCGTTCGGACGCTTCTTTGAAAGATACAGTCGATACATTAAATAAGGTATACAATGAATAATTTTGTTTTTTATAGTCCTACAGAGTTTGTCTTTGGCAAGAATACTGAAGTGCAAGTCGGTGCATTGGCGCGTAAGTATGGTGCACAAAAAGTGATGATAGTATATGGAGGCGGTTCTGTTGTACGGAGTGGTCTGCTGGATAGGGTGAAGCAATCCTTGCAGGAAGCCGGTGTGGCTTATTGCGAAATGGGAGGTGTCCAGCCCAATCCCATTGACGGGAAGGTATACGAAGGTATTCAGCTTTGCCGTCGTGAGCAGGTGGATATGATGCTTCCTGTGGGAGGTGGTTCGGTCATAGATACGGCAAAGGCCATTGCTGCCGGAGCCCTCTATGATGGTGACTTTTGGGATTTCTTTATCGGTCGTGCCAAGGTGGAGAAAGCGTTGAAAGTAGCCGTGGTGCTGACTATCCCGGCTGCCGGAAGCGAAGGTTCGGGCAATACGGTAATTACCAAGACAGAGACACTCCAAAAACTGGGACTCTGTGCCCCCGAGCATTTGCGTCCCGTATTTTCCATCATGAATCCTGAACTGACCTACACCCTTCCGGCTTATCAGACGGCTTGTGGTATTGCCGACATGATGGCTCACATCATGGAGCGTTATTTCACGAATACACCGGATGTGGAAATCAGCGACCGGCTTTGTGAAGGCACCTTGACAGCTATCATTAAAGAAGCTTACCGGGTGAAACAGCAACCGGACAACTATGCCGCGCGTGCCAACATTATGTGGTGTGGCACTGTGGCGCATAACGGAACTTGTGGGGTAGGGCGTGAGGAAGACTGGGCATCCCATGCACTGGAACATGAAATCAGTGCTATCTATGATGTAGCCCACGGTGCCGGCTTGGCTGTAATCTTCCCTGCCTGGATGGCTTTTATGGCGGAACATAATCCGGCAAAGATAGCCCAGTTTGCCCATCGTGTTTTTGATATACCCAAGTCCGAAGATTTGGAAGAGATGGCTTTGGCAGGTGCTGCCCGACTGAAACACTTTTTCCGTTACATGGGCTTGCCGGTTGGCTTTAAGGAGTTGGGTATCGAGCATCCCGATATAGACCGTATGCTCGTCAGTCTGCGGCGCAATAAAGGCGAACTGCTTGGCAACTACGTGAAGCTGACCATGACTGATTGCAGGGAAATCTATCGTTTGGCTTTATAGCGGAAGGCATGTTTGGGGAGAGCTCCCCCAAAGCAAGAGCTAAAAAAGACGGCGAAGATAAATACCCTTCGCCGTCTTTTTTATTTGATTTCGATTTCTTCCTTCATGTCTATCTCTTCCCCTTGCAGGTCGTAGAATACATATTCCAGGAATGCTAATTTCTGGTTTGGAATAATCTTGATACCGAATCCGTACTTCATCTGCCACTTCCGTTTCAGGGAGACGAGTCCCTGATTGACGTAGGCTGCGATGTACGGGTGGATGTGTAACGAGAATTTCTTTATCTTCAATTTGTTGACCAGGTAGTCAATCTTACTCTCTAAGGTGTCCGTAAAGAGGATGGACGATTTGATGGTGCCTTTACCGAAGCAGGTGGGGCAGGTTTCCGTCGTATTTACATCCATAGCCGGGCGTACACGCTGGCGTGTAATCTGCATCAGTCCGAATTTACTGAGCGGCAGGATGTTGTGACGTGCTCTGTCTTTCTGCATGTTGGCACACATACGTTCGT
>NZ_JBCNZM010000003.1:35019-44276 GCF_040227615.1 Bacteroides sp. RTP31139st1_H2_RTP31139_211217
GGCTTCATTCATGTCGATGAAGTCCACTACGATGAGACCACCCATATCCCTTAGTCTGAGCTGGCGTGCCAGTTCGTCGGCTGCGCCCAGATTCACTTCCAGTGCGTTGGCCTCCTGCCCGTTGGCATTCTTGGTGCGGTTACCGCTGTTCACGTCTACTACGTGAAGCGCCTCAGTATGCTCAATAATCAGGTAGGCACCACTTTTGTATGAAATGGTCTTGCCGAATGATGACTTGATTTGTTTGGTGATACCAAAATTGTCGTAAATGGGGAGTTGACCTTTGTACAGCTTCACGATTCCTGCCCGTTCAGGGGCGATGAGGGTTACGTAATCCTTGATTTCGTGGTACACAGCCTCGTTGTTCACGTGGATGTTTTCGAAGGAAGGATTGAACAAGTCGCGCAACAGTCCTACGGCACGGCTGGTTTCTTCGTAAATCAGTGTCGGAAATTTGGTGGCCTTCTGTACTTTTGTAATGGCATCTTCCCAATGTTTCAGTAATACCTTAAGCTCTCCGTCGAGCTCGGCAACACGTTTTCCTTCGGCCACGGTGCGGACGATGACGCCGAAGTTTTTCGGCTTGATACTCATCAGCAGTTGCTTGAGGCGTGCGCGCTCTTCGCTCGATTTAATTTTTTGTGATACGGAAACCTTGTCATTGAAGGGAATCAGCACGAGGTATCTTCCGGCAAAGGAAAGTTCGGAAGTCAGTCGCGGCCCTTTGGTAGAGATCGGTTCCTTGACAATTTGCACCACTACTTCTTGTCCCACCTTGAGTGTGTTGGAAACCGTTCCGTCCTTTTCAAGGTCGGGAAGTATGGTTGCTTTGGTAATGGGATTCAGCTTCTTCTTGTCGCTTAAAGTTTGCTTTACGTACTTCTCTAACGAGTTAAATTGAGGACCCAGGTCCAGATAATGAAGAAAAGCGTCTTTCTCGTAACCCACGTCCACGAAGCAGGCATTCAGGCCGGGCATCAATTTTTTGACGCGTCCCAAATACATGTTGCCCACCGAGAAGGAGATGTTTCTTCCTTCGCTCTGGAGTTCCACCAGCTGCTTGTCTTCAAGCAGTGCAATGGATACCTCTTTGGGCTGTACGTCTACAACGAGTTCGCTTGTCACAATAATTGGCTTTTAAATGATTCTATTTACTACTTAAACAAAGAACAAACCCGCGAGACATTTTGCTTCACAAGTTTGTTCTTTATTTTGTCCTTCAGACTAAAAATTACTTTTTGCTTTTATGTCTGTTCTTTCTTAGTCTTTTTTTACGCTTGTGCGTAGACATTTTATGTCTTTTTTTCTTCTTTCCGCTTGGCATAGCTTCAAAATTTTTATGGGTTAATACTATTGTTTATTATTTCTTCACTGAGAGGGTGAACGTTTTTGCAGGCTTAAATGCCGGAATGTTATGTTCCGGAATGATTATTGTAGTGTTCTTGGAGATGTTGCGTGCAGTTTTCTGAGCTCTTTTCTTCACTACAAAACTACCAAACCCGCGGAGGTAAACATTTTCATCTTTGGATAAAGATGCCTTTACTGCGTCCATGAATGCTTCAACGGTTGTAAGTACGGTTGTCTTATCAATTCCGGTGTTCTTTGTAATTTCGTTTACAATATCAGCTTTAGTCATTTTTCTTTAAAAAAAATATTATTACTATAGTTTTCCTAATTTTTTGGACTGCAAATATATAGCTTTTCCGTGGCTCTAAAAAATATATTTCGGACAATTTTCTAAAAAAGTCTTGGCATTAAGCTTTGTTAGGCTGAAAATGAAGTATTTTTGCAGCATGAATATTTTTAGCGGAACATTGTTGGACTGGTATGCGGAGAACAAACGCGACCTTCCGTGGCGAAATACCACGGACCCTTATCTGATATGGATTTCTGAAATCATCTTACAACAGACAAGAGTGGCGCAGGGGTATGAGTATTTTCTGCGTTTCATAAAACGCTTCCCGGATGTGGTGTCGCTGGCTGCTGCGTCCGAGGACGAAGTGATGAAATATTGGCAGGGCCTGGGGTACTATTCGCGTGCCCGCAACCTGCATGCCGCAGCCAAAAGCATGAAGGGGACATTTCCGAAAACCTATGCAGAGGTACGTGCTTTGAAGGGAGTGGGGGATTATACGGCAGCGGCCATCTGCTCCTTTGCCTATGACATGCCTTATGCGGCGGTCGACGGGAATGTGTATCGGGTGCTTTCCCGCTATTTCGGCATTGATGTTCCCATTGATTCTACTGAAGGGAAAAAGACTTTTACCGCTTTGGCGGGTGAGGTGCTCGATAAATCCAGGCCGGCAGATTATAACCAGGCAATTATGGACTTCGGAGCCGTGCAGTGTACGCCGCAGTCGCCCAACTGTCTGTTTTGTCCTTTGTCCGGCAGCTGCCGGGCATTGTCTGAAGGAAAAGTGCAGCAACTGCCCGTGAAGCAGCACAGAACCAAGACCACCAACCGCTATTTTAATTATATATATGTACGCATGGGCGCGCATACCTTGATACATAAGAGGACGGAGGACGATATCTGGAAAAATCTCTTTGAATTGCCTCTGGTTGAAACGGAAAAAGATTTATCCGAAGAGGAATTTCTGGCATGTCCGCAGTTTCATGCGCTGTTTGCAGAGGGAGAGGTGCGGATGGTCCGTACACTGCTTCGGGGGGTGAAACATGTATTGTCCCACAGAGTGATTTACACCAACTTCTACGAGGTTACTCTGCCCGATAATTCGAGCTCCTTCTCAAGTTACCAACGGGTTGCAGTCGAAGATTTGGGTCGTTATGCGGTGCCCCGCCTTATACATGCTTTCTTGGAGAAATATGTATAAAAGTTGTTTGTATTCTTGCATGGTGTGAATATTCTCGTTAATTTTGGCAGCAAATTAATAAAATAGAAGCTTATGTCAGTAAATAAAGTGATATTGATAGGAAATGTGGGACAAGACCCTAAAATAACCTATTATGAAGGTGGAAACTGTGTTGCCCAGCTTTCTTTGGCCACTACGGAGAAAGGATACACTTTGCAGAATGGTACGCAGATTCCGGACCGTACCGAATGGCATAACCTGATATTCCGTGGCCGTTTAGGCGAAATCGTTGAGAAATATGTGCATAAAGGCGATAAGCTTTACGTGGAAGGTAAGATACGTACCCGTTCTTACGATGACCAGGGAGGCATCAAGCGTTATGTGACTGAGATATTTGTCGACAATATGGAGATGCTGACTCCGAGAACGGCAACTCCCGGTGCTGGCCCTTATGCGCCGCAGGCGGGAGCCGCCCCCCAGCCACAACAACCAGTACAACCGCAGGCTGCCCCTGCACAAGATAACCCGACGGACGACTTGCCGTTCTAATTGTTTAACTAAAACCAAAATCTTTGGACCCAGACGCTTATTTATGCCAGTTGGCAGATGTTTTTAACGGTATATCCGTACAGACTCCTTCTATTTCGGCCGTTGTAGCCATTGTGTTGGCAGGTTTGCTTTTGCTTGTTTCCGGTTTTGCATCAGCTTCCGAAATAGCCTTTTTCTCTCTTTCTCCGTCAGACCTGAATGCAATAGCGGAGAGAAAGCATCCTTCGGATGAGAAAATCAGTAATCTGCTGGACAACAGCGAACGTTTGTTGGCAACGATTCTGATTACGAACAACTTCGTGAATGTAACCATAATCATGCTCTGCAACTTCTTCTTTATGAATGTGTTCCAATTTCATTCTCCCATTGCAGAGTTCCTCATTCTGACAGTAGTCCTTACATTTTTGCTGTTGCTTTTCGGTGAAATCATGCCTAAGATATATTCGGCTCAGAAGACGCTGGCTTTCTGCCGTTTTGCCGCTCCCGGCATCACGTTTTGCCGTTCCGTATTCTATCTGATGGCATCTATGCTGGTACGTTCCACCTCTTTCTTGAACAAGCATATGGTCCGCAAGAACCATAACATATCGGTCGATGAACTCTCGCATGCGTTGGAGCTGACCGACAAGGCAGAGCTTTCGGAGGAGAATAATATTCTGGAAGGTATCATCCGCTTTGGCGGGGAAACGGCCAAGGAGGTCATGACCTCTCGCCTTGATGTGGTGGACCTGGATATCCGTACCCCTTTCAAAGATGTGGTGAAGTGCATCGTAGAGAATGTCTACTCCCGTATTCCCATCTATGCGGATAGCCGTGACAATATCAAGGGGGTGCTTTATATCAAGGATTTGCTTCCCCATCTGAACAAAGGGGATAATTTCCGTTGGCAGTCGCTTATCCGGCCCGCCTATTTTGTGCCCGAAACCAAGATGATTGATGATTTGCTGCGCGATTTCCAGGCAAACAAGATTCATATAGCCATTGTGGTCGATGAGTTCGGTGGTACGTCGGGCATTGTCACCATGGAGGACATTATTGAGGAGATTGTGGGCGAAATTCATGACGAATACGATGATGAAGAACGTACATATGCCGTACTGAATGACCACACTTGGGTATTTGAAGCCAAGACCCAGCTGACTGAGTGCTATAAAATAACGAAGATAGACGAGGAAACGTTCGATGAGGTGGCAGGGGATGCCGATACGCTTGCCGGACTTCTGCTGGAACTGAAGGGGGAATTTCCTGCTCTCCATGAAAAGGTGACCTACGGCCGTTATGAGTTTGAGGTGTTGGAGATGGACAACCGCCGTATCCTGAAAGTGAAGTTCACAGTAAATGCCCCGGCAGAACCCAACTCTTCTTCCCTTTAATTTTTAATTATTAATTTTTAAATTGTTCCGTGCCCCTCTTCTTGCAACATACCGCTCTTCCCAGTCGATGGGGAATTTGGAAAACGGAGGAATCTCCGGAGGAATTGCTGGCCATGCTTCCTCATCAGGAAGTATACCGGGAAGGTATGCGGCGCTTCACCGCGGCACACCGCCGTTTGGAGTGGCTGGCTGTCCGCGTATTGCTTTATACTCTGTCGGGAGAAGAGAAAGAGATTGCCTATCATCCCAGTGGGAAACCTTATCTGGCAGATGATTCTGCCTCTATCAGTATTTCGCATACGAAAGGTTATGTGGCTGTTGTCTTGGGATTGCCGGGTCGGGAAGTGGGTGTTGACATCGAGCAGTATGGTGAGCGGGTAAGGAAGGTGGCACATAAATTCATGCGCGAAGATGAACAGCCATCCGTGTTTCGCGGAACCGACACTTGGTCACTGTTGCTGCACTGGTCGGCTAAGGAGACCATGTTCAAATGCCTGAATGCTTCCGAGGTTGATTTTCGCGGGCACATGCGCATTCTGCCTTTTGCTGTAAATGAAAGCGGCGTATTCTCCGCCGAAGAATATCGTACGGTGGAGAAACGCCGGTTCACTATTCATTATTATTTGTTTCCGGATTTTGTCTTGACATTGAGTCTGTAAATCTCTTACAGCCTTTCCAGTTGTACCGTGAAGTGTCTCATCAACGGAGCTTCCCAGGTGATGCGCACTCCGCGGGTAATACTTTCCCGTTTGTCATATACATTTTTCAAAGCGGCTGCCACCACATCCATGTGGTTGTTGGTATACACGCGGCGGGGGATGGCAAGCCGAAGCAAGTCCAGGCCGTTGAAGCGGTTTTCGCGGGTCACCGGGTCGCGGTCTGCCAGCAGATACCCGATTTCGCAGCCGCGTATGCCTGCTTCCAGATAGAGCTCAGCGGTCAGTGTTTGTGCCGGGAATTCTTCTTTGGGCACATGTGTCAGCACTTTGGGGGCATCCACAAATATGGCATGGCCGCCTGCGGGACGTTGGTAGGGTATCCCGTACTCATCCAGTTTCATGGCTAGATAGCCCACCTGGTGAATGCGGGTTTCCAGATTGTCAAATTCAGTATTTTCATCCAGGCCGATGGCAAGGGCGTTCATGTCACGACCGTTCATGCCTCCGTAAGTAAGGTAGCCTTCGAACTGCACGCAGAAGCCTTTGGCGCCTTCATACCAGTCTTTCCGGCGGGTGGCTATGAATCCGCCCATGTTGACAATACCGTCTTTTTTGGCACTCATCGTCATACCGTCGGCAAGGTCAAACATCTCGCGGGTAATTTCCTTTATGCTCTTGTTGCGGTAACCTTCTTCTCTCATTTTGATGAAGTAGGCATTTTCCGCAAAGCGTGCCGAGTCAAAGAGAACGGGCTTGCCGTACTTGTCGGCAATGGCGCGGACTTCGCGCAGGTTCTGCATGGAAACCGGCTGGCCGCCTGCAGTGTTGTTGGTTATGGTGACGATGACGAACGGTATCCGTTCGCTATGTTCCTGTAATGCTTTTTCCAGTTTTTTAGGGTCTACATTGCCTTTGAAGGGAATTTCCAGCTGTGTCTGTTTGGCTTCGTCTATGGTGCAGTCCAGAGCCAATGCCCGGCGTCCCTCGATATGTCCTTTGGTGGTGTCGAAATGGGAGTTTCCCGGCACAATGTCGCCCTCGTGCACCAAGTAGGAGAAGAGTACATTTTCGGCAGCGCGTCCCTGGTGGGTGGGGATAATGTATTCAAATCCGGTGAGGCGGGTGATGACTTCTTTCAGTTTGAAGAATGAGGTGGCTCCGGCATAGCTTTCGTCACCCAGCATCATGCCTGCCCATTGGCGGTCGCTCATGGCGCCGGTGCCTGAGTCGGTGATGAGGTCGATATAAACTTGTTCCGATTTGAGTTGGAATACGTTGTAGTGGGCTTCTTTCAGCCATTGTTCGCGTTCCTGGCGGGTACTTTTACGGATAGGTTCCACCATTTTGATTTTCCATGCTTCGGCAAATGGTAATTCCATAGACTCTGTATCTTTAATAATTTGACAATAGGTTAACGGATAAACCGATTATTGCAGTTTAATGTGCCGAATTTAGGCAAAATCTATGTAATAACCAATTTAAATATGACTTTTTGTAATGTAAATGTCCGGACGAAATCACTTCGGCCGGACATCATCAAATAAACTTGGCAGAGTTTATTACCTTCTTTACTTTCTCTGAATTAGTTTTGATGAATGAAATGATGGACGGTTTGTCCGGCTCATTAGACTCAACGCTTTTTCCTCGAAAGCAATGATAAAGTATGCATGGCAGGTCTTCTGACTTGTTTCTGTTGCAGGCGCCTTCCCGGAAGAATATTCCAGTGGCATAGAGTAATTGTCTGCAACGTTGCACGAAACTTACAGCAGCGGGACTGTCCAGGATTTACACCTGATTCCCTTTTAATCGCTTTCCCAGAAGAGGGGGAGCGAACCAATGCATGACAAAGATACGGATTCTTTTTGAGAAAACAATTCTATGGGTGATAAATTTTCTTCCCTGCTCTCTTTCTTTTTGCCGACAAATTGGCAAGGTTTTGCCACCCTCTTGGCAAGACTTTGTCACCGCGTTGGCAAAACTTTGCCATAGGCATGGCAAAAGTTTGCCAAAAGCATGGCAATAGGTTGGCAAAATTACTCTCTGATTGATAGTGACTTAAGGCGATTTAAGCAATCCGTCATGTCGGTAAGGTGAAAAGATACCAATACAAGCCACACTTGCCACAAGAACCTTCTCCGGAGGTATGCAAAGCATTTTGTTTGGTGTGGTAAAACGGGCTGTTATCTCTCTTTTGCCAGTGTGAATACAAACTCCAGTCCTCCGCCTTGGTTGTTTTTGGCAGAGATGGTGCCTCCGTGAATAAGGACTGCATTCTTCACTATGGCGAGCCCCAAGCCGGTGCCGCCCAACTTGCGCGAGCGTCCTTTGTCTACACGGTAGAAGCGTTCGAACAAACGGTTCAGATGTTCGGGAGAAACGCCGATGCCGGTATCGGCAAAACTGAAATAGTAGTAATTCTCGTCTTCGCGGAAACAACTGATGTTGATGTGTATGTTGGTGCCGGCATAAGCGATGGCGTTGTCCATGAGATTGCGGAAGATGGAGTAGAGTAGAGAGTAGTTGCCCCGCAACTGTATCTTCGGTTTTAGGGAATTGACAACGGTGATTTGCTTCTGTTCCAGTTCCAGGGACACTTCGTTGACGATGTTTGAAACCAGCATGCTGATGTCCACCTTTTCCATATCAATCATGTTGGCGGCTTCGTCCATGCGGGTCAGTACGGATATGTCGCGCAGCAGGCGGCTCAGGCGGTTGCTTTGCGCGTAGCAGCGTTCCAGGAAGACCTGCATCTTTTCGGGTGCAATGTTTTCGTTGTTCACGATGGTTTCCAGATAACCTTGTATGCTGCTTACGGGGGTTTTCAGCTCGTGGGCGATGTTCTGGGTCAACTGCCGTTTCAGCCGTACTTGCTCTTCTTCCTGGGTGATGTCGTTGATGGAAATTTCAAAGCTGAGGTCTTGGAAGATGATGCACTCCACGATGAAGGTGCGTCCGTTCTTGTTGATGTGTACGGACATCCTTCGTTCTTCGTTGTAGGAGGGGCGCTTCTGCGCCTTGTTGATGAAATCCGTTATCTTCTGGAATTCGCAGATGGAGAATATCTCTTCGGTAGCCTGCAGGTTGGAGTCTGAAATCAGATTGCCGTATTGGGTGAACAGATTGTTTACCAATATCTCCTTTTTGTCTCTGTTGAATACGCCCAGTCCTTCGCGGGAGGTTTGCAAATGGGTGATAAGCTTTTCGCGCTCAATGTAAAGCGCCTCTTTGGTTTCGCGCAGGCGCTTGTATATCTGTATGATATGCTGCGAAATCTCTCCAAGCTCATTGTGCGGAAAGGCGGCTTGTATGTCCATGTCTATAGGTTCGTTCTTGTCGGCTCTTTTGGCAAACTCGCGCAGGTGGTTGATGGCGCTGCCCAGTTTGGAGGTGAATTTGTAGAAGACGGATATCAGCAGCAGTGATACAATGACCGTGAACCAGATGTAGTGTGGGTCGGCAGCCAGATTGTTCATCAGGTTGACGTTGTAGGGGAGGGCTGAGCGGATGATACAGCCTTCGTAGGCGGTGGCAGAATAGAAATAGGTCTTGCCGGTGGTTTCGGAGATGCGCCGTAGGTCGTAGCCCTTGCCGTCTTTCAGCGCTTTCTGAACTTCGGGGCGTTTGATGTGGTTGTCCAGTTCATGGCTGTCGTTCTGGGAGCTGTCGAACAATACGTTGCCATGAAGGTCTACCACAGTGACGCGCAATTCCTTGTTCACATGCTTGGAGATGTAGCTGTCCAGCATGGAAGTCCATAGGCTGTCGGGGAGGTAGCGAAGCTCCTGGTGCAGTCTGTCGTTATAATCTTGCAGCTGCATGTCCAGCAGCTCCACTTTGTATTCCTTTTCCCGCTGATACTGGTA
>NZ_JBCNZM010000003.1:44286-73747 GCF_040227615.1 Bacteroides sp. RTP31139st1_H2_RTP31139_211217
CGGCGAATACGAGGAACAGCGAGATGACCGAAAGGAAAAGCTTCCGGCTGAAGGACAGAAAGTGTCTGTCGTTATTCGGCTTCGAAACAATAACCATATCCCAAGCGTGTTACGATACATTTGCCATAAACTCCGATTTTCTTGCGCAGACGTGTGATGTTCACGTCGATGGTGCGGTCCAGCACATATACTTCGTCGCTCCAGATGCGGTTCAGTATATCCTCGCGCGAGAATACGCGTCCTTTATTCTGCAAAAGCAGCAATAAGATTTCAAATTCTTTTTTGGTGAGTGGTGCCTCTTCGCCGTCAATGCAGACTTTCTTCTTGATGATGTCCAGTACCAGCGTCTTGTAGACAATCTGTTCCGGTGCATGTTCCGTTTCTCCTTGTCGGGTGCGTCTAAGTACGGCTTTGACACGTGCCGCCACTTCGCGTAGCGAGAAGGGTTTGGATATGTAGTCGTCCGCTCCCAGGTTGAAACCGGTCACGGTGTCATTTTCCGTATCTTTGGCGGTAATGAAGATGATGGGTATCCGGGCTGTCTTCTTGTCCTTCTTCAGCATGCTCGCCATTTTGAAGCCGGAAATTTCTCCCATCATCACGTCCAGCAGTAGCAGGCTGTAGCTGCCAATGTCCATTCTCAGAGCTTCTTCAGCGGAGTTTGCCGTATCCACTTCGTAGCCTTCGTTTTCGAGGTTGAACTTCAGAATTTCACATAAGTCTTCTTCATCGTCCACTACTAAAATCCGGTAATCGTTCATTGCTTTGTTGTTTATGTATGACAAGGATAAAACAATTCTCTTGTCACAAAGTTAAACTTTATTTCTTTTTATCGGCAAAAATAGTGCAAACCGAATGCAGAATTTTCATGTTTGCATGAAAACTTGTGCTGAGATGCAGGCCATTTCTACTTTCTGGGTACAAAAGTGAGGCTAATTTGTTACGGAATGATGAAACAAGTGTTACATTTGGGTTACATTAAATTCTCGTTTATCTAAAAGCCCTGTCACATATAAAATATTATCTTTGCTTCGTAAATATTGAATTGTATGAAAGAACTTATGTATATCAGGAGTTTCTCTAAAAGGCGTTTGCCGGTTATTGTGGGAACTCTGCTTTTAGTGATAATCGGCTCTGTCTGGCTGAATACGGCTCCTTTCCGTTCGGGCTTTGATATCGCGGATGAGCTGGGCGGTAATATATTCCCTTCCAGTATCCTTTCAGTGGCTACCACCGATGCTCAGGTCATAGTGCCGGTAGACTCCATGTATGTAGGTAATCCGAAGTCGTGCATCGCTGTCCGTGTCCGTTCGAGGAATGCTTATAGCCGGGTGCGGGTAGAAGTTGCGGAGACTCCGTTCTTTTCCCGTTCAGTGTCGGAATTTGTGCTGGCAAAACCGCGTACGGAGTATATTATCTATCCTGATATCATATGGAATTATGAGGCTCTGAAGAATAACAACCAGGCGGAACCCATTAGTGTGGCCGTTATGGTAGAGATGAACGGTAAGGATTTGGGGCAGAGGGTGCGTACTTTTTCCGTTCGCAGCATTAATGAATGTCTGTTGGGGTATGTCACGAATGGTACAAAATTCCATGATACCGGCATCTTTTTTGCAGCATATGTAAATGAGGAGAATCCTATGATTGACAAACTGTTGCGTGAAGCGCTGGATACGCGTATCGTCAACCGTTTTTTAGGCTATCAGGGAGGTGCCGAAGTGGTGGACAGGCAGGTTTATGCCTTGTGGAATGTACTGCAGAAGCGTAAGTTTCGTTATAGCTCGGTCTCCAATACGAGCCTTTCCAGCAATGTGGTCTTTTCACAGCGTGTGCGCACGTTCGATGACGCCTTGGAGTCCTCGCAAATCAACTGTGTGGATGGAAGTGTGCTTTTTGCTTCTCTGCTCCGTGCCATCAACATAGAACCTATATTGGTGCGCACCCCGGGGCATATGTTTGTAGGATACTACACGGATTCCAGTCATAAAGACATGAATTTCCTTGAAACGACCATGATTGGTGATGTGGATTTGGATGATTTCTTTCCGGACGAACAGTTGGATTCGACGATGGTGGGAAAGTCGCAGAACCAGATGTCGCGCATCACCTTTGACAAGTCCAAGGAGTATGCCAATAAGAAGTATGCCCAGAATAAGGAAGGCATTCATTCCGGCAAACTGAACTATATGTTTCTGGAAATATCCAAAGAGGTGAGAAGGAGAATACAGCCGATAGGGAAATGAGGCGTAGAATGCAAACAGCCGATTTTCACGAACCGGCCGTTCCAATCATCATCTATGAATGAAGACCGTTGAGAGGCTTCAATGAATTAAAACTGAACACTAGTGATTTCTATTATAAAATTTATCAGCGCTGAAAGTATATGTAGCAGGTGTATATGTCTCTTTACCCTCAGTGTCTTTTCCATTAACAATTACCCTCTTGATTGTTGGATTTTCACGGTTTGCATTTCTCACACTCATGCTACGTGCTGTCATGAAATAATCTGTACCATTATATATGTCACCACTGATATGGAAATTCCACAACATGGAAAGAGACCAGTTTTTATAAGTGAAACTTGTATATATTAGTATTATGCTGAAAAATAAAATGTTAATGTAGATTATATGTGGAATTTATTATTGTTAATAGTCTAACACTATTTTTTGATGAACTTATGAATCATTTTAACTAATTTGCTTTTTAGAATCCTTATCCATACCAATATCCCCACGTAATCAAGTTCTTTTTATATAAAAAGATTTATGAATATGCTTTAATGCGTAAATCAAATAGTTCAAAACATTGCTATATATAAATGATAAATGTGATGTGTTTTTCGTTTTTTCGCATCATTGAGATATATTATATACAAGTACGGCATTAATATGATTAAGAGTTAATGCTTTGAATAATTACTAAATAGATATTTAAAACTTTGCAAAAATATAAATGCAAATGTTTTAATATTTATTTAGTAATTTTTAATTCGATTGATGATAGAATTTCTAAATTAATTCATATGTTTGCAAACAAATCCAAATAATAGAGCTTATGAAAAGAAATTATTGCTTATCATTAGTGTTGCTTGCATTGTTTGGGGTGTCTGCACCTTTTGCTGCTAATGCAGCTGTTGAAAGTGTGCTAAGTTCCCAAAGTACTCAGCAAGCCAAGAAAATCACAGGTAAAGTTTTAGATGCGGCAGGCGAACCCATCATCGGCGCCAGCGTGTTAGTAAAAGGTTCTGGTACCGGCGCTGTGACGGATATTGATGGAAATTTTTCTGTAGAGGCGCCGGTGGGTAGCACATTGGAGGTATCTTTCATTGGCTACAAAACAGTGACATTGAAGGTGACGAACGCCACTACTTATACTGTGAGTTTGCAAGATGACTCGCAAGCGCTGGACGAAGTGGTTGTGACGGCAATGGGTATCAAGAAAGAGCGCAAGGCTTTGGGATATTCAATGGAGGATGTGAAGTCGGATGAATTGATGAAGATGAAAACTGCCAATCCTATTTCATCCCTTTCGGGGAAAGTGGCCGGTGTGAATGTTACTCAGTCATCCGGTGCCGCTGGTGCGGGCGCTCAGATTATATTGCGTGGAGGAACGTCGGGTGCTGAAGGCAAAGACAATCAGCCGCTCTTTGTGGTGGATGGTGTTATTTTTGATAACTCTTCATCAGTGGTGGGCAATTCGGCTTTCGATGGTTCCATGCGTTCTGCCTCTACTACTTCCAATCGTTTGATGGATATAAACCCCGAAGATATAGAAAGTATGTCGGTGCTCAAAGGCCCTGCAGCTGCCGCTTTATACGGTTCACGTGCAGCCAACGGAGTTATTCTTATCACTACCAAGAAAGGTAAAGAGGGCGTGGTTGAAGTGAATATCAATTCTAAGTTTACTGCTTCATGGGTAAAGAGCCTGCCGCAAACGCAACGCCAATATGCCCGTGGATATATGGAAGACCAATATGATTCAAAGAAGAACTATACTGGTACTGTGTTTAATGACTTTGCTTATACTTCGTGGGGAGAGAAGTCGAACGCAGCTACTTATGATAACATAGGTGATTTCTTTCAAGGCGGAAACATTTTCGATGAAAGTGCCAGCGTAGCCGGGGGTACCAAGAACAGTAAATTCTATCTTTCAGGGTCTTACTATGATCAAGTAGGTGTTGTGCCCGAGACCGGATACAAGAAATATGCTTTCCGTTTCAATGGTGAGCAGAAGGTGGGGATTTTCATCTTTAACGCCAGTGCCGCATATAGCGATGCTCATACAGACCGTACTTTGACGGGTGCCGGGCTTTATAATTCGAGTGGTAATGGTGCTCTTTATGGTGTGTACAACTGGTCTCCTTTCGACCGAATGACCCACTATCAGAACGAGGATGGTACCCGTTATCGTTTGTTTGGCGATCGTCTTGATCCATGGGACGAACGCGACAACCCCTATTGGATTGTCAATCGTAACCACATGTATGACGACATCGACCGTTTCAATGGGATGCTCAGTATAAAAGCCGATATTGCCAAATGGTGGTTTGTTTCTTATAAAATAGGTATTGACCGTTATACCCAAACCGCTTCCAACCGTTTGGCTGCCAATGGCGTGCTTAAACAAGTGTGGCAAAAAGGTATGATGAG
Source organism: Bacteroides sp. RTP31139st1_H2_RTP31139_211217 (assembly GCF_040227615.1). Lineage (NCBI taxonomy): Bacteria > Pseudomonadati > Bacteroidota > Bacteroidia > Bacteroidales > Bacteroidaceae > Bacteroides > Bacteroides sp. RTP31139st1_H2_RTP31139_211217. The sequence goes on from NZ_JBCNZM010000003.1 coordinate 48,942, forward strand.
TGACAACACCCAGCAGTTCCGCTATATGAGCCATGACTTTATGTCGAACATGAGCCATAAGTTCGGTGATTTCGATTTGAATCTTTTGTTGGGTGCCACAATGGACGAAACCAAGACAGACCGTAGCTCGATGATGGCTTGGAACTTTTCCGTTCCTGATTTTTTCTCATACGCCAATGCCAGTAAAGACAATAAGCAATTCACACATGCAGCTACTAAGAAACGTTTGGTAGGAGCTTTTGGAGAATTCCGTGCATCATGGAAAAATATGCTCTATCTCACTGTGAGCGGTCGTAATGACTGGACTTCTACTCTTCCTCTTGAAAATCGTTCGTACTTCTATCCTTCGGTAAGCGGTTCATTCGTATTTACTGAAGCCTTGCAGCGACTCGGTTGGCTGGATGACAGTGTGCTCAACTTTGGTAAATTGCGTGCATCGTGGGCCAAGGTAGGTAAAGATACCGGTGTGTACGAATTGGAAACTGCCTTATGGCCTACGGGTACCTATCTTGACGGTACGGTAGGTGTGGGAAATACTTGGACACGCGGTAATGACAAACTGAAACCGGAAATGACCAAGTCTACCGAAATAGGCGTGGAATTGAGTTTCTTCAAAAACCGCCTGCACATAGACTATGCTTACTATACCAACGATTCATATAATCAGATTCTTGCTCCTCGCGGTCCGCAATCTACCGGTTACATCTTTTGGAGTATCAATGCGGGCAATGTGTATAACAAAGGTATGGAACTCTCTATTTCGGGAACTCCCATACAGACTAAGGACTGGACATGGGACATTGGCTTGAACATGGCAGGTAATCGTGGTACTTTGGACGGGCTTCCCGAAGGTATGGGCGTGATGTATGTTACCGATGTGCAATATGCCGGTATGCAGGCAGCCTCGTTCAGCGGTGGAGATTTTATGGGTATTGCCGGTACCAAATGGAAACGTAATGACGCCGGTGAGGTGATACTCGACAAAAACGGTATGCCTACTTATGACAAAACCCTTGTAGCAGTAGGTAATCGTGAGTCATCGTTTACCGGTGGATTGAACAACACCCTTACTTGGAAGAATTTTACTTTCAATATGCTATGGGAATTCCGTGTAGGTGGCGATGTGGTCAACGGTACTCAATATGCTATGGATAACAGCGGTGTGAGCCAGTTCTCTGCCGATGTACGCAATCGTTCTCTCACTGTAACGGGTGTCAATGCCAATGGTGACCCAGTGACCAATACTTGGGAAGCCGATAAAACCTATACTTTTAATGGAGTACAAATGAGTGGCTACAACATCATTAAGGATTACTATCAGAACTATTACTCCAAGGAGTCAGCCAACTATATTACCGATGTCAACTCTTTGCGTTTGCGTTCTGTTTCATTGAGCTATGAGTTTCCTAAAACGTGGCTTTCCAAGATTGGATTTGTAAAGCGTGCTTCGGTATCGGTAGCTGCTACCAATCTATTGCTCATCACCAATTACGACGGTGATCCTGAAGTGGCTGCCGCCGGTGCGGGTGTAGGTGGCTCATCATCAGTAGGATTTGACTACTGCGGTGTACCTGCCACTTCTACCATGTCGTTTGGCTTGAATCTTACTTTCTAACTCTTAAAAAACAGAAGCAATATGAAATTATTCAAATCTATGATATTATGTAGTGTGGGTGCCCTTATTACTTTGTTCTCGGGGTGTAGTGACTGGCTCGATGTAAATGTCGATCCCGAAAATCCCACAGCCGGAAATGCGACCTATGATTCACGATTGGCACATATTGAATTTTATACCAACAGTGCCACTCAGTTTGCTGCTTGGCGTTCCAGTATGTCTATGGGCGATTGGACACGTTATTATGACGGCGGTACTTATTGGAGTATGTCTTATTGGAGTCCTCAGACCGGTGCCGTTACCACTCCCTACCAATGGTGGTTCTGTGGAGCTGCTGTAAATATTCCATTTTTGATTGACAAGGCTACGGCAGCCGAGGCTTGGCATTATGTGGGTGCAGCCCGCGTAATTCGTGCCTATGGTTTTATGCTTATGACGGACCTTTATGGAGAAATGCCTTACAAGTCGAGTGAGGCTGAAGCCGGTGTTACTCCTACCTATAATGACGGAAAAACAATCTATTTGGGCTGTTTGGCCGATCTTGACACCGCTATCGAGATGTTCCAAAAAGAGCAAGGGTCTGCGACAGCTTCGTTGGCTGTAGGCGATATTTGGAACGGTGGTAGTGTAGACAAGTGGCTTAAATTGGCATACTTACTTAAAGCACGTTACATTAACAAGCTTATTAAAAAGGGTGAAGGCAGTTATCTTGAAGGGAAATACGATGCCGCAGAAATCTTGGCTTGTCTTGACAAGGCTCAGCAAAGCAATGCCGACAATACCGTATTCAATCATATTGATGCCAATAATTCGCATGATGTATTGGGATGGGATGAACCGGTTGATTATTCACCGCTCTTTTCTGTATGTGGCATGAATGCCGGCTATATGCCTACCAAGATGCTTTACGATAATCTGACAAATTTTGCCGGAAGTGGAATAGAAGATCCGCGTGCCGATAAGATTTTACCTTGGGCATATTCGAAGCAATCAAGTAATTCACCCGCAGAGGTGAAGTTCAAAAACGGTTGGCGTCGTTCTATGGGTGTAGATATGATTGGCAATGATAGTCCCAGCCTTACCGGCGGACCGTTGCGCTCGAACTTCTCGGCAGCCAAAGGGTGGTGGATTGACAGTGAATCTTCTACCCGTAAGGGGGACACTATTTATGTAGAGTGTACCAGTCAGTGCAAAGCTTATCAAGGACGTCCTGATTTACTTTATCGTCGCGATGGCACTGATGCCTCTCGCGAATCGGGAACTTTCTATACTCGCGTGTCTTCTCCCACCTATATTGGAACCTATGCCGAAGCTTGTTTCATACGTGCTGAAGTACTCTTTAACCAAGGTAATAAAGGAGCGGCTTTTAATGCTTATAAGAAAGGTATTGCAGCCAGTATCGACGGTATGAACGATAAGTTGAAAGTGTGGTGCCGTGAAGATGCCAATTTGGAAGCATGCCCCTCGTTCTCTCCTATGACGCAAACCGACATTGACAACTATTTGAACAATGGTATCGGCACTGAAGAGAATATTACTTTGGGCAAGATTCTTACTCAAAAGCGTTTGGCATTGCATTTTTCCATGGAAATTTGGAACGATATGCGTCGCTACGATTTTAATCCGGAGCTTTTCTTAGGCTGGGGTATTCCTGCACGCTATGGCGTTGATGCTACTGCCCAAAAGAATATTCCGCAAGGTAAACAGTTCCGTCGTTGGCAGCAATGCAGTCATGAACTCAACTACAATACGGCCAATCTGCAAGCTATCGGTGCCACTGTTCCGGGAGCTGATACTTCAATTGCACTTTGGAATGCTGCCGAGGACGTATGGACTTTACCCGTATGGTGGGACAGTGCCCAAAACTAATTTTTCATTGCATTTTATTTTGTGATACAAATTCATTATCTTTACGCCCAAAATGTGGATTTTAAGATATAGTTAAGATATTGAAGGCTCTAATGGTCTTCATTCATAGATGATGATTGGAACAGCCGGTTCGTGAGAATCGGCTGTTTTTTTGTTTCGTTTGTTTGCATATCAACGGCGGTAATATGTTACTTTTGCCCTAAAACCGAAGATAGGCTGCACCTCAGCATAAAAAATGGACAAGTTCATTTTATTTTGCATTCGGTTTGTACTATCTTTGCGAGAAATAGCTGAGATGGTGTGAACTGTCTTTGCAAAGATTAGTCTATATATGAAACAAAGCAAGAAATTTATCTCTCCGGGGGCATGGTTCTCCATGACTTATCCGGTAGACTGGAATGAATTCGAGGACGGGGAAGGCTCTTTCCTTTTTTATAACCCCAATGAGTGGACCGGTAATTTTCGCATTTCGGCTTTCAAAGGGAATGCTACATATGGCAAGGACTCCGTGAAGCAAGAGTTACGGGAAAACTCCTCTGCCATTCCGGTTAGGATAGGCCGGATGGAATGTGCATATAGTAAGGAGATGTTCGAGGAAGAAGGTGCGTACTATACTTCCCATTTATGGATAACGGGCGCGGATGAAGTTGCCTTTGAATGTTCGTTTACGGTGAAGAAAGGAGAGCCGGTTGCAGAAGCGGAGAAGATTATCGCTTCGCTGGAAACGCGGAAGGATGGAGTGAAGTATCCAGCGGAGATAATTCCGGTGCGCCTTTCGGAAATCTACCAGATTAATGAAGCATACGAGTGGGTGGATACTACTATAAAGGAATTGTTGAAGAAGGATTTCCAGGGAGCCGAGGAAGACATTGCCAAGATGCAGCAGATGATGGAAGAAAGCAACATCGGTCCTAAGAAGAAGGATGCATGGCTGGCTTTTGGCATCGCGCTTTGTGTTATTTTCGCCAATGAAGTGGACGGTATGGAATGGCGTACCTTGGTGGACGGAAACCGGGAAGCGCCCATATTGCTGAACACGTCTACCGGTGAATGGATAGACCCCATGAAGCTGGTTTGGAGCAAAGTAAAGGCAGGAGGTAAAGTGAATCTGCCGGAGATATACAGCTCCTTGTTCTAAGGTCCGGTCATCTCGGTACTGTGATTTTCAACTTTCAATTTTCATTTTTCAACTATTAAAGCATTGGCAGCAGTAAATTCAATTCTTCAGGTGGAAAACTTGACCAAGTCGTTCGGTGACTTGGTACTATTCGAAAATATTTCTTTGGGCTTGTCCGAGGGACAGCGTGTCGGGTTGATAGCCAAGAACGGCAGTGGCAAGACGACATTGCTCAATATCCTTTCCGGCAAGGAAGGGTATGACAATGGCACCATTTCCTTCCGTCGTGATTTGCGTGTGGGTTATCTGGAACAAGACCCGCAATATCCCGAAGAGCTGACCGTGCTCGAAGCGTGCTTCCATCATGGCAACAGTACTGTCGAGTTAATCAAGGAATATGAACGTTGCATGGAAACGGAGGGGCATCCCGGCTTGGACGAAATTCTGGTGCGTATGGACCATGAAAAAGCTTGGGAGTACGAGCAGAAGGCGAAACAGATTCTGTCTCAACTTAAAATACGTGATTTCAGTCAGCACGTAAAACATCTGTCCGGCGGGCAGTTGAAGCGTGTGGCACTTGCCAATACCCTTATCACTGAACCCGATTTGCTGATACTGGACGAGCCTACCAACCACCTCGACCTCGATATGACGGAGTGGCTGGAGGAATATCTCCGCCGGAACAACCTCAGCTTGCTGATGGTGACGCACGACCGTTATTTCCTCGACCGGGTATGCTCCGAAATCGTAGAGATAGACAACCGGCAGATTTATCAGTATAAAGGCAATTACAGTTATTATCTGGAGAAGCGCCAAGAGCGTATCGAGGCCAAGACTGTGGAGATAGAACGTGCCAATAACCTCTACCGCACAGAGCTGGAATGGATGCGCCGCATGCCGCAAGCCCGCGGGCACAAGGCACGCTATCGGGAGGATGCCTTTTACGAGTTGGAGAAGGTGGCTAAGCAGCGTTTCAACAACGACAATGTAAAGCTGGACGTTAAGGCTTCTTATATAGGCAGTAAGATATTCGAGGCAGACCATCTGTACAAATCCTTTGGTGACTTGAAGATTCTGGATGATTTCTCCTACATCTTCTCCCGTTACGAAAAGATGGGTATCGTAGGGAATAACGGTACGGGCAAGTCGACCTTCATCAAGATACTGATGGGGTTGGAGCAGGCAGACAGCGGTACGCTGGACATTGGCGAGACGGTCCGCTTCGGTTACTACTCGCAGGACGGCTTGCAGTTTGACGAGCAGATGAAAGTGATTGATGTAGTGCAGGACATTGCCGAAGTTATAGAACTGGGCAACGGCAAGAAGCTGACGGCATCGCAATTCCTGCAACATTTCCTATTTACTCCCGAGACACAGCACAGCTATGTCTACAAGCTGAGTGGGGGAGAACGCCGTCGCCTCTACCTGTGTACGGTCTTGATGCGCAATCCCAACTTTCTGGTGCTGGATGAGCCGACCAATGACCTCGATATTGTGACGCTGAATGTGCTGGAGGAGTATTTGCAGAATTTCAAAGGATGCGTGATGGTGGTGAGCCACGACCGTTATTTCATGGACAAGGTGGTAGACCATCTGTTAGTGTTCAACGGACAAGGGGACATCCGCGACTTTCCCGGCAACTATACACAATATCGCGACTGGAAAGATGCGAAAGTCCATCAGGAAAAGGAGAAAGAGAAAGAAGCCGCCAAGACTCAGGAGGACAAGACGGCAAAGGTGCGTCTGAACGAGAAACGGCGCATGTCTTTTAAGGAAAAACGCGAGTTTGAACAATTGGAGCAGGAGATAGCTGACCTGGAAACCGAAAAGAATGCAATTGAAGAGGCTCTGTGCAGCGGTACTTTGTCTGTGGACGAACTGACGGAGAAGTCGAAACGTTTGCCGGAATTGTCGGACTTGATTGACGAAAAAACATTGCGCTGGCTGGAGCTGAGTGAGATAGAATCGAACTGAAGTTCGAAATTGAAAATTAAGAATTAAAAATTAGAACTGAGAAAGTGGGAAATCTGACGAATTATCATAGCCATAGCCTTTATTGTGACGGGCGTGCCGGCATGGAGGACTTTGTGCGTTTTGCATTGAGTGAAGGTTTTACATCTTATGGCTTTTCATCGCATGCTCCATTGCCTTTTTCTACGGCATGGACTATGGAGTGGGATATCATGGACGACTATCTATCTGAATTCCATCGTCTGAAGGAGAAGTATGCCGGACGTATCGAACTGTATATCGGTCTGGAGATTGATTATCTGAATGAAGCGAGTAATCCGTCCATCGCCCGTTTCAGGGAGTTGCCGTTGGACTACCGTATTGGTTCTGTACATCTTCTCTACAATGACAAAGGGGAAGTGGTGGATGTAGATGTACCTGCGGATACCTTTAAGACCATTGTAGACGGACATTTCTGCGGTGACTTGGAGCATGTGGTCCGTCTCTATTATGGTAGGTTGACGAGGATGCTCGAGCTGGGTGGTTTTGATATTGTGGGCCATGCCGATAAGATGCACTACAATGCAGCATGCTATCGCCCGGGATTGCTGGAGGAGCCTTGGTATGATGAGCTGGTTAGGGCGTATTTCGCAGATATTGCCCGTCGCGGCTATCAGGTAGAGGTCAATACCAAAGCCTATCATGACCTGGGTACTTTTTACCCCAATGAGCGGTATTTCTCCTACCTGCATGATTTGGGTGTACGTGTGCAGGTAAACAGTGATTCACACTATCCGGAACGGATAAGCAACGGACGTCCCGAAGCTTTGTGTGCCTTGAGGAAAGCTGGATATGAATCGGTGATGGAACTACACGGAGGAGAATGGAAAGAGATGCCTATCGTGTTTTGAGTGAATAGGATACAAAAACTCCTGACTTGCCTTTTTGTAAAGGTAGTCAGGAGTTTTTTCTTTCTATTATGAACTATTCTGTTTTCAGTAAAAAGTCGTCAATCGCCTTTTTGTAGGTAGCCTTATCGGCTGCTCCGCGGAAGAGCTGAGGCTCTCCATTCATAGGGATGAATACAAAAAGAGGGATGCTTGTTGCATTGAACAACGCTGCCAGTTCCTTTTCCTTATCCACATTGACTTTGTAGACAACGATTTTATCGGCATACTCTTTGGCCAGTTCCTTCATAATGGGAGCCACCATGCGGCAAGGTCCGCACCAGTCGGCATATAAGTCTATGATGGCAGGCTTGTTTCCCTTGTATTTCCAGTCCTGGGATTTCTCATAGTCGAACACATCCTTGATGAACATGGCTTTGTTCATGACGATAACTTCTCCGTTTGTTTGAGCATAGGCCAGCATGCAGGAAAACACGAGGGCAACCATTGCTATAATCTTCTTCATTTCTTCTTGTTAAGAGTTTTGTTCTATAACGGCTTTCAAATCCTTACCGCTGATGACACCCGAATGGCGCCATACGGCTTCACCTTTCTTAAATACGATAAATGTCGGTACTGCTTGTATACGGTAGCGGGTAGCAAGTTCTTCGTGCTGGTCTACATCTATTTTGGCGATACGGGCAGCATCTCCTATTTCGTTTTTGAGTTCTTCCAGTACCGGATGCATCGCCTTGCACGGGCCACACCAGGTTGCAAAGAAATCAACTAAAACGGGCTTTTCTGATTGTATCAATTCTTCAAACTTTTCCATAATTTTTTCCTTTCTGTTTTTATTTATTTGTAATGATAACAAAATAGGAGGAGGATTTGTTCGCTAAATCATTATTTAATCGTCATCTCTTCAATGAGATGCGAAGCTCCCGCGTATTTGTCGATGATGAACAAGGTGTAGCGGATGTCTACACATGCTGCTCGTTGGGAGGACGGACGGAAGGCAATGTCGCCAGTCAAACCTTCGTAATTGCGGTCAAAGCCGGTACCTATCAGTTCTCCTTTGGCATTGAACACTGGGCTGCCGGAGTTTCCACCGGTATTGTCTGTGTTGACAATGAAGCAGATGGGCATTTCGCCGTTCGGCATGGCATAACGTCCGAAATCCTTTGCCTGATACAGCTGTTTCAGTTTGGCGGGGACTACAAACTCCCAATTGTCGGGATCTTCCTTCTCCATAGCTCCTTTCAGAGTGGTGTAGTAATCATATTTCACACCGTCTGCCGGAGCGTAGGGGAGTACTTGACCGTAGGTCAGGCGCAAGGTGGAGTTGGCATCCGGATAGATGGGCTGACCATTGGCAAGTTTCATGTCCATCATGCCCTTTACCCATACCTTGTGGGCGGCATTGTAGTTTTTATTGGCATCCATCATGGCAATGGAGGTCTGAAGCAGGCCGTCCGTGATGGAATATTTCAGCAAGACCATCCAGTCTGTATTAATCTTGTAGAGGCTGGGCTTGCGGATGAACTTGGCAAAGTTCTCCTTGTTGCCGAAGATGGAATGTTCAAAGCAGGCGTCGATGAAAGCGTCGCTGTTGCCCTTGAAACGCTTGTCTATGATTTGGAAAATACCGATGCGTTGTTCGGCAGGGATATACTTCATGTAGATTTTCAGCATTTCCTTGCCAACAATACGTTCCACTTCGGGGAAGGGGACAGAGGCAAAGTAGCGGTCGGCTGCCTTCTGAAGGCTGTCTTTAGCTGCTGCAATCTGTTTTTTGTCCTTGTTCTTCAAGGCAGATACCAGTCCTGCGGTGCTGGGGATACGCATGAAATCGAGTCCCGTCACCAGTGCTTCCTGAATGGCTTGCTGGTGGTAGAGGGCTGGACGGCGTTGCTTTACGATGGCGCGTATCTGGTCGAATGCTTGCTGATAGCTATTGTCGTTCAGCGAGCGTCCGCGTGCCAGGAGTGCCTCTTGCTGTGCACGTTTAGTGTCCAATACTTTCAGACGGACGAGACCTTCGTTCATACCGATGGCATTTTTCCAGTAGTTGGCAGAAGATGCATACTTGCTGGCATAGTGGATGCGTACGGCATCGTCTTGCAACATTTGTTTCATCAGAGCTTTCTGGCGGACATCGCGCACGTGGTGGCGCATGAAGTTGGTGGTTTGCATACGCTCTTCCACCTCGTCGGAAATCATGTAGCGCCAGTTGCGTCCGGGGAATCCCATGACGAAGGTAAAGTCGCCCTCGCGATAGCCGTCAAGGCTGATGGTGAGATGTTTCTTCACTTTTAGGGGAACGTTGTCTTTGCTGTAAGCGGCGGGTTTCCCGTCTTTGTCGGCATAGATGCGGAAGATGGAGAAATCTCCCGTGTGGCGGGGCCACATCCAGTTGTCGGTGTCTGCGCCGAACTTGCCGATGGAGGAGGGGGGAGCGCCTACCATGCGGATGTCGCTATAGGTGGTCTTTACGAACAGATAGTATCTGTTTCCACCGTAGAAGGCTTTCAGTTCCAGCTTGCGGCCGGGTGTCAGGGCGATGCCTTCGGACTTGGCGAAGCGGTCGGCTACTGTCTTCAGGTATTTGGGAGACAGATAATTGGTGCCGTTCGGGTCGTCGTCGGTTTTCAGTTGTTCGTTTACGTAGTCTGTCACGTCCAGTATCCGGTCGATGTAGGTGACGGTGAGTCCCTTGCAGGGAAGCTCCTCTTCGCGGGACATAGCCCAGAAACCGTCGGTCAGGTAGTCGTGTTCCACCGAGCTGTGTTGCTGTATGGCGCCATAGCCGCAGTGGTGGTTGGTCAGTACCAGGCCTTCGGCAGAGATGACTTCGCCGGTACAGCCACCGCCGAAATGCACCACGGCATCCTTCAGGGCAATGCCGTCGGGATTGTAGATTTGGTTGGTGGGGATGAGCAGTCCGAGTTCCGTCATGGCTACTTCGTTCTGCTTTTGCAGGTCGGTGAGCATCCACATACCTTCGTCGGCGTGTGCGGCAAGGACAGAAGATGTAATGAATAATGATAATAGGATTCTTTTCATGGTGATGTGCGTTAGAAGAGCATCTGAGAGGGGGGCTATTCAGTATACGACTGAATAGGGTTAAGTATACGACTGAATGGCATTCACTATACGACTGAATGCCATTCAGTATGGGAGGTAATCTCTCAGAGGCTTTAATTTATTCTATAATGTTCATTTCTTTTATCAGATGACTGCAATTGCCCAGTTTGTCGAGGATGAAGAGCACGTAGCGTATATCCAGTGCAATGCAACGCTGCAGGTCATTGTTGAAGTTGATGTCACCGCTCAGAGATTCCCAGTTGCCGTCGAAAGCAGTACCGATGAGCTGTCCTTCGCCATTGATGACGGGGCTGCCGGAGTTACCGCCGGTGATGTCGTTCGTCGTGAGGAAGCAAACCGGCATGGTGCCGTCTGCCATGGCGTAGCGTCCGAAGTCTTTCTTTTGAATCAGTTCTTTCAGCTTGGCGGGTACCACGAATTCACGGTCTTCGGGATTCTCTTTTTCAAGGATACCGTCGGTAGTGGTATAGTAGTCGTAGTGTACAGCATCGCGCGGGCTGTATGATTTTACATTACCATAGGTCAGACGCATGGTGAAGTTGGCATCCGGATAGGAGGGGACGGGCTGTTTCATTTCACCCAAGCCACGGATGTAGGCCTTGTGGAGCAGTTCCATTCCGCTTTCCAGTTCCATGTATTGCTTTCCGAGTTCCTGCAGCTTTTCGTTCTTGGAGCGCGAGTAAGCCGTAGCAGGGTCTTTCTCAATGGCTTTCACGGTGGGCTTTGCCAGGAATTTATCCAGGTTCTTGCGGTTGGAGAGGATGGAGTTGTCGTAAATGTTGTCTACGTATGCGTCGTAGTCGCCCTTGAACTCTCCGTTGATGGTTTGGTAGAAGGAGGGCAGCTCGTTGGCGTTCAGTGCCTTGGCAAGGGCGGGCAGGATGGCTTTGGCTACGGCGCGGTCCACTTCGTGGTCGTAGTCTTTATTGTGGATGCCATCGTAGGCATTTTCCAACTGCTTCTTCGAAGCTTGCAGCAATGAGTCGTTCTTCTCTTCGAGCGCTTTCTTTATGTTATCCATAATAAGGTAGGTACTGCCGAATTCGATAGCACCGCGCAATGCTTCGTTGGTATAGTAGAGCTGGCGCAGCGTGGGGGTGCTTTTCTCGATGATGGCATCAATTTTCTCTACCACACCCTCGTATTCGGGTTTTCCTTGGGCAAAGGCGGCATACTTTTTCTCGATTTCGGCTTTGGCGCTCAACACGTCATTGTCGATGATTGCCTTGTTCATACCAATGGAGTTTTTCCAGTAGTTACTGCTTCCGGCAAACTTGCTGGCATACTGGATGCGGGTCTTGTCACTGGCATCCATATACTTGCGCAGCACTTCGAGGCGTACGCCGCGCATGTCAATCATTGCCTGGTTCACGGCGTTCATGCGTTGCTTCACTTCGCTCTGGGTGAGGTAACGTTCTGTGCTGCCGGGAAAGCCCATAATCATGGCGTAGTCACCCTCGTTCAGGCCTTTGATGGAGATGGGCAAGAACTTCGGCGTTTTCAGGGGTACATTGCTTTCACTGTATTCTGCAGGCTCTCCGTTGGCATCGGCATAGATGCGGAACATGGAGAAGTCGCCCGTGTGGCGCGGCCACATCCAGTTGTCGGTTTCACCGCCAAACTTACCTACCGAGGAGGGAGGAGCGGCAACCATACGCACGTCGCTGTATACCTTATAATAGAACATATAGAATTTGTTTCCTGCATAGAAGGGGAGTGCGCGCACTTCAATGCCCGGTTTACCCTTCAAATCGCTCTTCTCCAGTTCCTCTTTTGCCAGTTTGTTGAGGAACGGGGAAGTCAGTGCATCGATTTCCGTCACTTCGCCTGCCTTTATTTTAGCGTTGACAAGGTCGGTGATGTCTACAATGCGGTGCACGAAACGGAATTTCAATCCCGGGGTGGGCAGTTCTTCACTGCGGTTCATGGCCCAGAAACCATCTGTCAGATAATCGTGTTCCACGCTGCTGTGCTGCTGTATGGCACCGTATCCGCAATGGTGATTGGTCAGAATCAGTCCTTCCGGAGAGATGATTTCGCCGGTACAGCCACCGCCAAAGATACCTACAGCATCTTTCAGTGACACGCCGTTGGGATTGTAAAGGTCGTCAGCCTCCAGCTTCAGTCCTTGCTTTTTCATCATGTCGATGGAGTTCTGCTGCTTCATCAGTTGCAACAACCACATTCCTTCGTCTGCACGCGCAGAGCAGACTGTCAGTGCGGCAATGGCCGCAAGCAAACCTTTCTTAAATGTAATCTTCATATAATCAATTATTAAGTAATGTCTTTGAATTTCATTGTCATCGCTTGTGGGCTTATGGCTTTATGGCATTGTTTCTTATTGCTTCCATAATGTTTGCAGGCGGACGCCGGTTCATCAGTTCGTTCTTCATAAAGTCCATGTATGGGGCTGCGTGACTGAAGAACTTATGATATCCTGCACAAAGGTAATTCAGTCCCGGCTCCCCGTCGGCTGTACATGCAAAACGGTTCTTTGGGCATTCGCCGTTGCAGGCAAACAGCCATTCACACTCCCTGCATTGGGTGGGGAGCGATTGTTGCTTCATCAGTCCGAAGGCTTGTTGCCGTTCGCCGTACATCATCTCCACCAGTGTATTCTGATGGATGTTGCCCAGTTTATATTCGGGGAAAACAAAATGGTCGCAGGTATATACGTCTCCGTTGAACTCCATGACGCCTGCATGGCCGCACGTCTTTGCCATGGAACATACACTCGGCTGTTCGCCTATCCAGTTGGCAAGGGTAGAGTCGAATAACTGTATGTAGTAAGTACCCACGTCCTGCTTTACCCATTCGTCGAACAAGGCGCATAGGAAGTCTCCCCATTGTTCCGGCGTGACGGAAAAGTCTGCCAGCTGCGTGCTCTTTTCCTTGTCTGCCAGGGAGGCAAGATGGCGTCCGTCCCCATGAGGGGCAATGCGCTCCACGATGGGGGCAAACTGGATGTAATGGCATCCTATCTCCTTGAAGAAATTATAGAAGTCCAGCGGATAGTCGGCGTTGTAGTCATTGACCACTGCCATTCCGTTCCATTCCACACCGTGCTTTTTCAGCAGGTTGATGCCCTGCATCACCTTGACGAAAGAGGGCTTGCCCTGCTTGTTCTTCCGGTATTCGTCATGGAACTCCTGAGGCCCGTCTATGGAGACACCCACCAGCCAGTTGTTTTCTTTGAAAAACCGGCACCATTCATCGGTCAGCAACGTGCCGTTGGTCTGTATGCAGTTGTCTATGGTGCGTCCGTTGGCATATTTCTTTTGCAGCTCCATGGCACGTTTGTAGAAAGAGAGCGGACGCATCAGCGTCTCTCCGCCATGCCAGGTGAACAGAACCTGGGGCATGGTCTGCGAGTTGATGTACTCCTCGATGAACTTTTCCAGCAGTTCCTCGCTCATCACATGCTTGGGGTTGTCTCTATATAGTTTGGATTTCTCCAGATAATAGCAATAATCGCATGCCAGATTGCATACCGCACCTACCGGTTTCAGCATTACATAGAGCGGTTTGGCAAAAGGTGCATAGGTTGACATGTATATTTTCTCTATTTTTATGATTTATAATTGTGCAAAAATACGTAAACCGAATGAAAAATCCTTTCTTTCTATTCGGTTTATAAGGAATATTAATACCTTTGCTGGGTGTAATTCAAAAATCGTTTCTTGCATGATTAGAATGAGTGTGAACCGCATTTTACCCTTTTTGCTCCTGCTTGTGCTCTTTACTTCTTGCAACCGCAAGTATAAGATAGAGGGCAGTTCCTCGGTAACCAGCCTTGACGGAAAGATGTTGTTCCTCAAGACGCTTCGGGACGGGCAATGGGTGAACGTCGACTCGGCAGAGGTTATCCATGGGCATTTCAAGATGAAAGGCCGGGCCGATTCCGTGATGATGGTGACTCTTTATATGGACCACGAGGGCATTATGCCTTTGGTGCTGGAAGACGGCAAAATCGTGGTTTCCATCTCCAATACTCAGTTGATTGCCAAAGGGACTCCTTTGAATGACAAACTGTACGAGTTCATAGACAAGCGCAATTCCCTGGAAGTGAAGATAGAGGAGCTGGAACGGAAAGAGGCGCGTATGGTGCTGGACGGTGCCAATCTGGATGACGTGCATGGGCAGTTGGCAAAGGAAGGCGAAGCACTTGTGAAGGAGATGAACGACTACGTCCGGCAGTTCATTGTAGATAACTTTGAGAATGTGCTGGGCCCCAGTGTATTCATGATGATGTGCAGCACACTGCCCTATCCGGTGATGACTCCGCAGATTGAGGACATCATGAGGACTGCTCCCTTGTCTTTTAAAGAGAATACTTTGGTGAAGGATTTCCTTACAAAGGCGAAGGAGAACATGCAGCTGATTGAAGAGCAGAAACGCATGAAGCAAAATGCTTCTGTAGGAGGACAGAAATAAACAGGAATGAGTTGATAATGACAAACGGGAATGCCTGAATATCCTATCAAGATATTCAGGCATTCCCGTTTGTCATTATGTCTTTATCTGTCCTGGTCTTCGTTCTTCACCATCCCTTTATACTTTTCCGGCAATGCACTCTCCACCGCCGCATAAGCCTCGTTCATGCTTGCCTTGATGTTTTCTGCCCCTTTCCCTTTGGGAGGAATAGGTTCATGGATGGTCAGTATCATCCGGTGGCGGTGTATCCACTTTCCGGTGCGTGGAAGAATCTCGAACGAGCCGTCTATAGTGACGGGCACCACTTCCAGTTGCAGTTCATCTGCCAACTGGAAAGCACCTCTCTTGAAGTACCCCATGTGTCCCGTGAAGGTACGTGCCCCTTCGGGAAATACTACCAGTGACACGCCGTCTTTCAAAGATGATTCTGCCTGCCGCATGGTGGCAAGCACCTTCTTGGGGCTGGAACGGTCGACGAAGATATGTCCTGCGCTCTCGCATGCCTTGCCGACAAACGGGATTTTGCGCAGGCTCTTCTTCATCATCCATTTGAAGTTCCGTCCCAGGAATCCGTATATCAGGAATATGTCGAAGGCACCTTGGTGATTGGGCACAAACACGTAGGAAGTACGTTTGTGTATTTTCTCCCTTCCATGTACCTCTACCGGAATAAGCAGTATATAGCAGATGAGCTGTGACCAGATTTTACCGGGATAGTAACCCCAGATATGCGCTCCTCCTATCAGCGAACCGATGATGGTGACCAATGCTGTAAGGATAGTCAGTACCAATAAAATGGGCAACGCAAAGCAAACCTGATAAATAATATAAAGTATCTTCATAGGTGTCGGATTTTTTATTGCTACAAAGATATACCTTTTTCTTATTTCGTCACTCTTTCTCTCTTACTAATTTTAGTACTGTAATTTCCGGCCATGCCCCGAACCGGAACGGCAGTCCTACATAGCCGATGCCAATATTTACGTACAAAGCCCTTTTGCCTTCGTAGTACATTCCTCTCCATTCCGGATAGATAAGTTCGGCAAGGGAATGTCCGAACAAGATGCCTTGCATGGCGTGGGTGTGTCCTGCAAGCATCAGTGAAATATCCGATTGGGGCAGTACCTCGCGCCTCCAGTGGGTAGGGTTATGGCTGAGCAATATTTGGAACATTCCCTCCGTGCCCTGCATGGCTTGCGGCAAGTCTGCAAATTGGGAGAAAGGAGGCTCCCCGTCGTTTTCCACACCGATGAGGGCTATGCTGTCACCTTTGTGATGAAGGATGTCATGCTCATTGTTCAGCAGTTTCCATCCCATTGCTTTCTGCTGCCGGATTAAATAGTCCAGATTGGCGATTTCTGCTTTCGGGCTTTGCCAGTGATAGTATGAGCCATAGTCATGGTTGCCGAGGATGGAGTATACTCCGTCCGGTGCATATAGTTGGGAGAGTATTTCTTGGAAACCATCCAGTTCGTGGCTCTGCTGGTTCACGAGGTCACCGGTGAAGACAATCAGGTCCGGCTTCTGTCCGTTGACTAAATCGACCAACTGTTTGATGGGTTCCAGATTGCCTTGCCAACTGCCGATGTGTATGTCCGATATTTGCACGATGCGGTAGCCGTCGAAACCTTCCGGAATATTGGCAGAACGGTATTCCACTTCTTTTGTATCGAAACGGGTGATGCCTGCCAGGGTACCGTAAAGGATATTGAAGAAGCTGACGACAGCCAAAACCAGTCCTATAGCGGTGAACGGGCTGCGGGGACAACGACGGATGATGAAGTGCGCCAGTACTCCCACCAGCGAGCAAAGCATGAATATGGTTTTTGGAAAGACAAACAGCATGATGGTAATTGCCAGTCTGCCTATGGCCTGCGTATGGTTTGACATCGCATTGTCGCCCGTAAGGAATATGAAGTAAACATAGCCTGCCGCTAATAGCAAGGTGGGAAGCCAATAAAGGCAGTGAAGGACTGCCTTTCTGGTTTTTCTTACTACATAAACCAAGTAAATGTAAAGGTCGGGGATGAGAAGGAAAAGGATGAAAACAAGAGTTACTCGGTGCATATATCTTTCAATTCTTCAATGTTCTTTTTAATATTGTCCAGATGTTTGTAAATCACTTTTTTGTAGAGAATATAGATAATTAGCGCGTCAAATACTACGAAAAGGGTAATCAGTAGGGCTTGTACGCTGGCTGGTGCCAGATGATATTCCATCACCCAATAGTTGAGGATATTGAAAAGGATAATCCAAATGGAGATGCCCATCACTTCATATCTGGTCCATTGGCGGAAGGTGGTCATACGGCGACTGACTTCGGCAACCCCCATTTCATCAATACGCGTGTCCTTGTTCCAGCGGTATGTTTTCCAGTCCCACCACATGCCTATGAGGATGCTTATAGCGATGAATCCCAGTAAAGCGACAATCTTGCCTTGCAGCTGCTCATTGAAGCCGAAGGTGGGCAGCAACAGCCATATAAGCAGAAGGGCTGCCAGACCTACCGCTCCCATTCCGATAGAGAAACGCTGTATGACTACGAGTCGTCCCAGACTTTTGCGGGTATTGGCCTTGTAGCCGGCAATCAGTTCGGTAATCTGCTGTTCGTCAGCAATCGGTTCTTTCTGCAACTGTTCATTCAGTGCGTTCCATGATTTCTTCAGTTCATCCAGTTCCATATATTTATTCCTCCTTATTCATTTTTTTCAATTTGTCCTTGATGCGGCTGAGTTTGGTGGCAACGTTTGTCAAGGTCAGCCCGGTGATTTCGGCAATTTCTTCGTAGCTTTTCTCTTCCAGATAGAGCAGTATGATGGACTTTTCCAATTGTCCCAGTCGGTTTATCATCCGGTAGAGCTGCCGTAGCATGGCTTGTGTCTCGTCGGTTTCTTCAGTCCGGTCGGCTTCCTGGGTGAGGGTGACGATTTCGGGGATGTTCTTTTCTTTGCGGATAAAGCTGATGCACGTGTTCAGTGCGATGCGGTAAATCCATGTGGAAATCTTACACTCCCGCCGGAACTTGGGAAATGCTTTCCATAAGTTGAGCACCACTTCCTGATACAGGTCGTTGAGGGTAGCATTGGGCGTGGTGTACAGATAGCACACCTTATATATCACGCGCTCATACTCCCGTACCACGGATACAAACTCTTGTTCTGCATTTTCCATCTTTTAGCTTCTTTCGAATTGCTTTTGCACTGTTAGTCGCATTGTGTGGCGATAAATCACAGTTCAAAAAGGATTATTTTAATGTGTTAATGTGCCTATATGCTAATGTGCCTATATGCTAATGTGCCAATGACCTGCGGCATGGTAGCACAATATACATATAGCGCAGCCAATTGGCACATTAGCATATAGGCACATTAGCACATTATTCATATTGTAGTGGCTAAAAACTTCCGCATATTCCCTATTGGCATTCCTCGGCGGCGGGCGTAATCTTCCAGCTGGTCCTCTCCAATCTTGCCCACTGCAAAGTATCGGGATGCGGGATGTGCCAGCATCATGCCGCAGACGGAGGAGTGAGGATGCATGGCTCCATGTTCAGTCAGCGTGATGCCTATCTGTTTCATGCCGAGCAGTTCGTCCAGCAGGAAATTCACGGATTGGTCGGGTAGGGAGGGGTATCCCACAGCGGGGCGGATGCCTTGGTACTTCTCGACCAGCAAATCCGGAATGGACAAGGATTCGTCGGGGGCATAGCCCCAAGCCTCCTTGCGGACATATTCGTGCATCTTTTCTGTGGCGGCTTCGGCGAGGCGGTCGTTCAAGGTTTGTACAAGGAGATGTTTGTAAGGGTCGTTCTTGTAAGTCTCTTCGGCCTCTTCACTGATGGTAGAGGCGAAAAGCCCTACGATGTCGGGCGTGCCTGAAGAGAGGGGACGTACAAAATCACTCAGACAGAGAAATGGACCGCCATCGGGTTGTGGTGTCTGCTGTCGGAGCAGAGGGAAGGTTGTTCCTTCTATCAAGAGGTTATCTCCGTCTGCATTTGCCTGGCAAAGCCTGAAGATGCAATGGATGGAGATTGTTTCGTCCAGTCGGTCGAGCATTCTATTGGCTTCCTTGAAGAGCTGCATGGCTTCGGAAGCTTTGGTACGTTCCTCCTCGGGAAAGGTCGTCAGCCAAAGTGCACGGCAGGAATCGCAGCCATGGATGTTGGCAATAGCCGCAAAGCGAGGCTGGAAGCCCCAGGCATGGAAGAAATAAATCCAGTTGATGTAAGGGGTTACTTCATGAATCCGATACGAAAGCAATTCATGCCCCGGTGCCAGTATTGTCCTTTTCATCCCATTTAATCCTTAATCCCTAATCCTTAATTCCTAGCCTTCACTCCCCAAATCTCAGTTCCTCGCCACGATAAGCATCGTCCACCATGCCGTCGCTATAAACGGGATGTCCGTTGGCAAAAGTCCTTTCCACTTTCCAGTTGAAGGTATGTCCTTCCAATGGGCTCCAGCCGCATTTGCTCAAAACTTTGTCGGCTGTCACTTCCCACGGGGTATCGGGGCGTACCAGCACAAGGTCTGCCCGGTAACCTTCACGGATATAGCCGCGCTCGTTGATGCGGTAAATTTGTGCGGGAGCATGGCACATTTTTTCAACGATGGTTTCGAGTGTGAATACTCCCTCATCCACCAGTTGCAGCATGCTGACAAGTGAGAACTGTATCATCGGCATGCCGGACATGGCCTTCAAGGCACCTCCTTCTTTTTCGGAGAGCAGATGGGGCGCATGGTCGGTGGCTATAACGTCTATCAGGCCGGAGTTGACGGCTGCACGCAGGGCATCGCGGTCGGCTTGCTTCTTAATGGCAGGATTGCACTTGATACGTGTGCCCAACGTGCGATAGTCACTGAGCGTGAAGAGGAGATGGGCAACGCATGCTTCGGCGGTGATATGCTTCTCGGAAAGTGAATAGTCATTGAACAGTTGCAGTTCCTTGGCTGTGGACACATGCAGAATATGCAGCCGTGCACCGGCAATCCTTGCCAGCCGTACTGCCAGCTCAGAAGATGCATAGCATGCTGCCGAGGAGCGGATGTAGGGATGCTTGCCTATGGGAATATCATTCTCTCCGGCAAACATTTCCTTATACTTGGCAATATTGTTCTTGATGGTTTCCTGGTCTTCGCAGTGGGCGGCAATCAGCATGTCTGTACCGTTGAAGATGTTCAGCAGGCTGTTCATCTTGTCTACCAGCATGTTTCCGGTACTGGAGCCCATGAATAGCTTGATACCGCAGACGCGGTGCTTGTCCAGCTTGCCGAATTCGCTGTAATTGTCGTTTGTTGCGCCGAAGTAGCAGGAATGGTTTACGATACACTTCTCGTTCAGCAAATCAAGTTTGGCGTTCAAGGCATCCAGCGTAGTGGTCACCGGATTTGTATTGGGCATATCCATGATGGAGGTCACACCACCTGCGGCAGCCGCACGGCTTTCGGTGAGGATGTCCGCTTTGTGGGTCAGCCCGGGATCGCGAAAATGTACATGGTCGTCGATGATGCCAGGCAACAGATAGCATCCGGTGGCATCTATGGTCTCGTCACAAGGGGCGGAGAGAGGTTTCCAGTTGGTCAGTACCTCTGCAATGCGCCCGTCTTCTATCACTACGGAACCTTTCACGGATTGTCCTTCGTTGACAATCGTAGCGTTATGTATCAATGTTCTTTTCATATCTTCCTAATATTTATAGTAAACCCCTATCACTCTATCACCTATCACTTCATCTCCTTATCTACGGTAGGATATTTATGGAACCAACTGTTCCATTTCAACCGAATCACTCCGAATACGGCTTCACCAAAAATACTGCTGTTCATTTTGGAGGTGCCCAGTTCGCGATTGATGAAGATGACAGGCACTTCCTTTACCTTGAAGCCGCATTTGTAGGCGGTGAATTTCATTTCTATCTGGAAGGCGTATCCTTTGAAGCGGATACCGTCCAGATTGATGGTCTCCAATACCCGGCGGCGGTAACATACAAATCCGGCTGTAGTATCGTGGATGGGCAGCCCGGTGATGAAGCGTACATACTTGGAGGCAAAATAAGACATCAGTACACGTCCCATGGGCCAGTTCACTACGTTCACACCACTCACATAACGTGAACCGATGGCTACATCGGCACCCTCTTCGGAACAGGCGCGGTAGAGTCGCGGCAAGTCTTGGGGATTGTGGCTGAAGTCGGCATCCATTTCGAATACATACTCATAACCTCGTTGCAATGCCCACTTAAAGCCGGCTATGTAGGCTGTACCCAGTCCTAACTTTCCTTTGCGCTCCACCATGAAGAGGCGTTCGGGAAACTCCTGCTGCAAGGTCTTTACAATGGCAGCCGTTCCGTCGGGCGAACCGTCTTCAATGACAAGGATGTGAAAACCATGTTTCAGAGCAAAAACGGCACGGATGATATTTTCTATATTCTCCCGTTCATTGTAGGTGGGGATGATGACAATGCTGTCTGATGTTTGCATACTTATAGGTAATGGGGGTTATAACTGGGAACAAATGTAATACATTTCTTTTTTATCTGGCAGCATTTTCACACAAATCTTGATTTTGCAAAGTTCTGGCACCACGACTCTTTCATTTATGTAGCTCCTTCTAACTCCTGACTATAAGGAATGCAGGTTAAATCAAAGAACCGTATGCTTGACTTTGAACTTTAGCCTCAATCTTTAGCTATTCCCGTTTCAATCATTAACAGAAAACATTCAAACTATTAAAGAAAAACTTTCGAAGTATAAAGGATAAAGTGGGTAGATATAGGGAGAAAAAGTGCTCTTCAGTCTTGGTCTGTCTATCCCAAGCCTTGGGATAGACAGACCAAACCCTGGGATACATGTCCGCAGGCTGGGGATAAACTTTGTGTAACATAACTCCTGAATAGGGATTGTGCAGGCTGTGTTATTCATAATTGGAGGAAAAGAAGTTTCATTGCCTTCCCCGATAAATAGGGCGATACAGAAAAAAGGTGAAGGATGTGCAGGCTGACAGCAGAAAGATTATTTCAGAGAACATAGTTGCCGACAGGTCAAAGCTAAAGATTATTTGTGTATTTTTGCACCGAATTTATTTCGGTAGGATACCTTATGAGAGGCAATACCGGGGGAAAAAGCGCAAAGCAATGAATATAACTGAACTGCAACAATCTTATGCTTCCCATCCCAATGTAGAGGGGGTGTGCAGGCTTCTGAAAGATAACTCTGTCCGTCACCTATATTGCGGAGGTTTATATGCCTCTGCCGCTTCTTTGTTTTCGTCTGTATTGGTTCAGCGGGCTACTTGTCCGCTCGTTTTCATTCTGGGCGATATGGAGGAAGCCGGTTATTTCTATCATGATTTGACGCAGATATTGGGGACAGAGCAGGTATTGTTTTTTCCTTCTTCGTTCCGCCGCGCCATCAAGTACGGGCAGAAGGATGCGGCAAACGAAATACTCCGTACAGAAGTGCTGAGTCGCCTGCAAAAAGGAGAAGAGGGGCTTTGCGTGGTGACCTATCCGGATGCGCTGGCCGAAAAGGTGGTCTCTCGTAAGGAACTGGGAGAGAATACACTGAAACTGCATGCAGGCGAGAGGGTGGATATGAACTTCGTGACGGACGTATTGCGCAGCTACGGTTTCGAATATGTGGACTACGTCTACGAGCCGGGGCAGTATGCCGTTCGTGGCAGTATTATCGACGTCTTTTCCTTCTCTTCCGAATATCCCTTCCGTATAGACTTTTTCGGCGATGAGGTGGAAAGCGTCCGTACCTTCGAGGTGGAAACACAGCTCTCGAAGGAGAAGAAAGAAAGCATCGTGATAGTTCCCGACTTGAGCCATAGCCTGGAAAAAAAGGGAAGCGGCGGCATGGTGTCGTTCCTCGATTTCCTTCCGTCGGACAGCTTGCTTGCCATGCGCGATTTTCTCTGGCTACGCGAACGCATCCAGACCGTGCACGACGAATCGCTCACCCCACAGGCCATCGCCGCCCGTGAGTCGGAGGAGAATGGAGCCATCACGCTGGAAGGCAAGCTGATTGATGGTGGCGAGTTCACCCTGCGCGCCCTCGATTTCCGCCGGATGGAGTTCGGTAACAAGCCCACCGGAACGCCGGATGCTACCGTCTCGTTCCATACTACGGTACAGCCTATCTTCCATAAAAACTTCGACATGGTGGCAGAGAGTTTCCGCGAATACCTCTCCCGTCACTACACCATCTACATATGCAGCGACAGCCTGAAACAGACTGACCGCATCCGTGCCATCTTTGAGGACCGTGGAGACAACATATCCTTTACCGCCGTGGAACGGACGCTGCACGAAGGCTTTGCCGACGACACTTTGCGTATCTGCGTCTTTACCGACCATCAGCTGTTCGACCGCTTTCACAAGTATAACTTGAAGAGCGACAAGGCACGCAGCGGCAAGGTGGCCTTGAGCCTGAAGGAGCTGAACCAATTCACCCCCGGCGACTATGTGGTGCATACCGACCACGGTGTGGGGCGTTTTGCCGGACTGGTACGTATCCCCAACGGTGACACCACGCAGGAGGTGATGAAGATTGTCTATCAGAACGAAGATGTGGTGTTTGTCTCCATCCACTCTCTGCACAAGGTTTCCAAGTACAAGGGAAAGGAGGGTGAAGCGCCCCGCCTCAACAAGCTCGGCACCGGAGCCTGGGAGAAGCTGAAAGACCGCACCAAGACGAAGATAAAGGATATTGCCCGCGACTTGATAAAACTCTACTCGCAACGCCGCGAGGAGAAGGGGTTCCAATACAGTCCCGACAGCTTCCTGCAACGGGAGTTGGAAGCCTCCTTCATCTATGAGGATACCCCCGACCAAAGCAAGGCTACTTCCGACGTGAAGGTCGACATGGAGAGTGCCCGTCCGATGGACCGCCTGGTGTGCGGTGACGTGGGCTTCGGCAAGACGGAGGTGGCTGTTCGTGCCGCTTTCAAGGCTGTGGCGGACAATAAGCAGGTGGCTGTACTGGTGCCCACTACCGTACTTGCCTATCAGCATTTCCAGACCTTCAAGGAGCGCTTGAAAGGCTTGCCTTGCCGGGTGGAGTATCTGAGTCGTGCCCGCACCGCTGCTCAGGCAAAGGCTGTAGTGAAAGGGCTTGCCGAAGGGGAAGTGAATATTCTTATCGGTACCCACCGTATCCTGGGAAAAGACGTTAAGTTCAAAGACCTTGGTTTGTTGATTATTGATGAGGAGCAGAAGTTCGGCGTCTCCGTCAAGGAGAAACTCCGCCAATTGAAGGTGAATGTGGATACGCTGACCATGACGGCTACACCCATTCCCCGTACCTTGCAGTTTTCGCTGATGGGTGCGCGCGACTTGAGCGTCATCCAGACACCGCCGCCTAACCGCTATCCCATCCAGACGGAAGTGCACACCTTCAACGAGGAAATCATTGCCGACGCCGTCAATTTTGAGATGAGCCGTAACGGGCAGGTATTCTTCGTGAATAACCGTATTTCCAATCTGTTTGAGTTGAAGGCCATGATAGAGCGGCACATTCCCGACTGCCGTGTCTGTATCGGACACGGACAGATGGAGCCTGCCGAACTGGAGAAGATAATCTTTGATTTCGTCAATAACGATTACGACGTGCTGCTTGCCACTACCATCATCGAAAGTGGCATCGACATACCCAATGCCAATACCATTATCATCAACCAGGCGCAGAACTTCGGCCTCAGTGACTTGCACCAGATGCGCGGACGTGTGGGGCGGAGCAATAAAAAAGCTTTCTGTTACCTGCTGGCACCGCCTTTGTCCTCCCTTACTCCCGAAGCAAAACGACGCCTGCAAGCCATCGAGAAC
>NZ_JBCNZM010000003.1:73805-85468 GCF_040227615.1 Bacteroides sp. RTP31139st1_H2_RTP31139_211217
CATCGAGAACTTCTCCGACCTGGGCAGTGGCATCCACATTGCCATGCAGGACCTTGACATCCGTGGCGCAGGCAATATGCTCGGTGCCGAACAGAGTGGTTTCATTGCCGACCTAGGCTACGAGACGTATCAAAAGATTCTCTCCGAAGCTGTGCACGAACTGAAGACCGACGAGTTTGCCGACCTTTATGCCGAAGAACTGAAAGCAGACGGAGGCGTCATCAGTGGCGAGCAGTTTGTGGACGAATGCCAGGTGGAAAGCGACCTCGAACTTCTGTTGCCTGCCGATTACGTGACTGGCAGCAGCGAGCGTATGTTGCTCTATCGCGAGTTGGACGGATTGACACTCGACAAGGATGTGGATGCTTTCCGTTCCCGCCTCGAAGACCGCTTCGGCCCGATTCCTCCCGAAACGGAAGAACTGCTGCGCATCGTTCCCTTGCGACGCCTGGCTGCCCGCCTCGGCGTGGAGAAAGTCTTTCTGAAAGGTGGGCGCATGTCCCTGTTCTTCGTCTCCAATCCGGACAGCCCGTACTATCAGAGCCAGGCTTTCGGTAAGGTCATTGCCTACATGATGAAGTACACCCGGCGTTGTGACCTGCGCGAACAGAACAACAAACGGAGTATGTTGGTGAAGGATGTCAAGACGGTAGAAGAAGCTGTCTGTGTGTTGCAGGAGGTAGTGGCAATGCAGGTGGAAGAGTAAACTGTTGCCACTCCTGCCACTAACGTCCGAACTGCAAGGCGAATCCCAAATTGAAGAAAGTGATGTTGTTTTTGAACCAGCTATGGTCTACTCCGTCATCATACCCGTCTGTGTTATAAAGTCGTGCATCGGGGTTGGCAAACCAGTCTGCTGTCAGGAAATCACAGCGAATCATGCCCGAGAGTTTACGGCTGATGCGGAACTCATAGCCTGCTGCGAAAGTTATTCCACAATATCCTTTATGGAAAAGGTGTCCGTTCCGTTCACCGCGTTTATATGTCCGTTCCTGATAGTTCATATACCCGATGCCGAACGAGAGGAACAGTCCTTGATTCCCGTTGCTCCACAAGGGCCGGTATGTGATGTTGGGGCGTATGCAGTGCAGATGTGCCTTATCCGGCAGGCGTGCCATGCGTAGATAGTCATATTGAAGTCCTGCGGCAAATAGGGGCGTGATGTAGTAGCGGCCTTCTGTCATCAGGTCATATCCCACCCGGTTGCCATTCTTGCTGAAGAAGTCGTTACGGTTTCCCTCTACATGAGGTAAGGATACACCGCCACCGAAGATGATACTGTAATTTTGCGGCAGGCATTCGCTTTGTGCCAGCAGACCTGTCGCTCCAATGGGGAGTAGGGATAGGCAGAGGAGGAGGAATCGTTTCATGCAGTTGCTGTGAGTTTCTTGGAAATATCGTATTTTTATCGTTTCCCGTATAGCTTGTCTATCAAATCCGTCCGTCCTATCCGGCGCAGTTCGTTTATGATGTTCCTGCGCTCTTCGGGTTTGTACCAGAAGAAGAATTGGCGTTGAGCCAGTTTCTCGCGCTGCATTTTGGCACTGAATACCGGTTCCAGCGTATAAGGATGGAAGCCCGTGTACCATGCTTCGGTGGCAACGGTCATGGGAGTAGGGGTAAAGTCTTGCACTTGTTCCAGATGGAAGTCCAGTCGCTTGGTGATGACGGCAAGTTCTGCCATATCTTCCTCCTTGCATCCGGGATGGCTGCTGATGAAATAAGGAATAAGCTGCTGGCGTAGTCCTTCTTCATGGTTAATCCTGTCGAATATCTTCTTGAACTCACCGAACTGGCTGAACGGAGGCTTGCGCATGATGTTGAGCACGCGGTCTGACGTATGCTCCGGTGCTACCTTCAGGCGACCGCTGACATGGCGGGCAATGAGCTCGCGGGTATATTCCTGCGTACTTTTGTTAGTGTTCGGGTCCTTGCTCTGGTGCAGCAGCAGGTCATAGCGTACACCGCTGCCAATGAAGGACTTCTTGATGCCGGGCAGGGCATCTACGGCATGATAGATGTCGAGCAGCGGACGGTGGTCCGTATTCAGGTTGGGGCATACCTTGGGGTAGATGCACGACGGGCGTTTGCATTTCCTGCAGACGGCCTCATCCCGTCCCTTCATGCGGTACATATTGGCCGACGGGCCTCCCAAATCGCTCAAATAACCCTTGAAGTCTGGCAGCTCCGTGATGGCTTTCACCTCTTTCAGAATGCTCTCCTTGCTGCGGCTTACGATGAATTTGCCCTGGTGTGCGGAGATGGTGCAGAAGGCACATCCTCCGAAACATCCGCGATGCAGGTTGACGGAGAACTTTATCATGTCGTATGCCGGAATACGTTTTCCCTTGTATTTGGGATGGGGCAGGCGCGTGTATGGCAAGTCGAAAGAACGGTCGAGTTCAGCTTCCGTCAAAGGGGGATAGGGAGGATTGACTACTACCGTCAGCTTGCCGCTCTTTTGCAAGATGCGGGATGCTGTATATTTGTTGCTTTCCTCCTCGATATGACGGAAGTTGGCAGCTTCTTTCTTTTTATCTTTCAGACATTCTTCATGGGAAAAGAGGGTGATATCCCCTTCTTGTACCACTACTTCCTTGTCAAGGTAAACCATTTGGGGAATATCGGCGATGAGCTTTTTGAAGCTTGGGGCGTCCATCTGTGTCTGTTGGCGTTTCAGCCTTTCCGTAAGTTCCACCACCGGTTTCTCTCCCATACCGTAGATGAGTGAGTCGGCTCCGCTGTCGAGGAGGATGCTGGGGCGTACACGGTCCTGCCAATAGTCATAGTGCGTCAGGCGGCGCATGCTTGCCTCGATGCCGCCCAGTACGACGGGGACATCGGGGAATAGCTTCTTTAATATCTGGGTATATACAATGGAAGGGTACTCCGGACGCATATCCGGACGTGCATCCGGGGTATAGGCGTCATCACTGCGCAAGCGTTTGTTGGCAGTATATTTGTTGACCATCGAATCCATACAGCCGGGACTGATGCCGAAGAACAGACGGGGACGTCCCAGTTTTTTGAAGTCGCGCAAGTCGTCGCGCCAGTTGGGTTGGGGGATGATGGCTACGCGCAATCCTTCTGCTTCGAGGATGCGGCCTATGACGGCGGCTCCAAAAGAAGGGTGATCCACGTAGGCGTCACCGCTGAAAAGTATTACATCCAATTCGTCCCAACCACGTAGTTCCACTTCTTTCTTGGTAGTAGGAAGCCAGTCTGTAAGGCGATATTCTTTCATTTGCACATTAAAAACTGTAATGTCATCCGTTCTCCGTCGTAAATCTCACGGAAGCCTATCTGCTGTTCGGAAAGATACTCTTTCATGTCATTGAAGGCAGCAGCGTCGTCCATGATGATTTCCAGCTTCTCGCCTTTTCCGGCCTCGCACATGGCCTTGATGGCAGGGATTAAAGGGCTGTAATGCTGTTGTCCGCAGGTGTCGATGGTTTTCATTTATTCTTCTTCTATGGTGTCTTGTTGGGAAAGCCATTGCAGATAGAGCTTGATGAGCTGTTGTAGTCCGAAGGCCTTCATGTTGTTGTGATAGATAACGTCGATACAGAGGTCGAGCAGGTCTTTGCTGTCTTCCTCTTGCGCGGCGATGAGGGAGCGGATGTTCAGTTTCAACTTGTCGAGCACGGTTTCGTCCACAATACCGTTGCTGTCGATGAGATGGCGGAAGAGGCCGTATTTCTCGATGGTGGCAAGATTCTCTTCAGAAACTTCTAAACTACGGGTTCCGCTGGGGTTGGCTTGTATAGTGTACATGATGTTTAATGTTTAGTGGTTAATGTTTAATGATTAATGGAAGCAAAGATAGTTTTTTCACTACAGATTACACAGATTTTCACAGATTATTTATAGGGATTGCTATTTTGTCTGTGTTAATCTGTGTAATCTGTGGTGAGAAAGCGGAGTATGGATGCCATAATTACATTTCTGGATGTTTCTTCCCGGATGCTTTCAAAAGGGAATCCCATGACAAAAGTGCGATAATCACTGCCTTGATAGGCTACGGCGGCGGGTGTGTTGCCGATGGCATAGGTCATGACTGGAAAAGCGGGAGACATGGGCAGGATGCAATCAGGGGAAGTGACCGGATAGCTTTGCTCATTCGGCAGGCGGGGAAGGGTGAAGGTATGCCCCAGTCCCCGGACAGCGATTTTGTCCCCGTCTGTTTTCAGAGAGTTGCCATGCCGGTACTTCAAGATATTCTGAATAAATTCTTTATTGCCCTGCGAGCTGTCCATATCGCTGCCTACGTAGGCACCGCTGACCAGGAGATGACCTCCCGACTGGCAATAGGAAGTCAGTATGCGCTGCATGGGCGAGGAGAATGTTTTGTAGTAGGTATTGCGTGCCGGATTGCTGGAATTGTCTTCTTTCTCAAGTCCGAGGATATAGTCCACTATCGGATAATCCTCTAATGAGAGGATGCCCTTTTCCACAGCCTCGTCGCTGCATGAGACGAAGCTGTAATTTCCGGCTGCCTGGATGGCTTTGCCATGTACGAAGGGGTAATCGAAAGTGTTTCCGATGATTTTCATGCCTTCGTATTCGTCACTGCTCTCTCCCAGACGTCGTTCTGCTTCCTTCCGGCTAAAATTCTGCTGGGCGCCGCAGAGGGAGATGTCATAGAGATAGGGTACGCCGGGATCTTGTGACAAGTCGAAGCCTGCCGCATCGGGGGTGTCTATAACGGCAGGCCCGCTGATGCGGTCAAATCCGTTGACGATAAGTATCTGTCCTTTTTCACGCTTTGCCTTGTAGGCGGCAAGAATTTCCGAAGGGAAGCTTTCGCCACCCCGGTTTACGGCGGTTACTTTAAAGGAATAGACGATGCCCGGTTCTATTTTTACGGTGTGGGATGGGGAGCTGACGCGTACGCCATTGTCAAATCCTCTACGACCGATACGTGTATATACAATGTATTCACGTGGTTTGGCAGTCGGCTCCAACGGGTCTTCCTCTCCTTGCCAGGAAAGCTCTAAAGTATTCTTCTTTTGACCGAAGCGGATGGCAAAGTGGCTGACGGGAAGGGGTTGGACAACGTAGTCTCTGCCGTGCTGGCTGCATATGTATTGCAGAATAGCTTTATAGAGCGCACGCCCGACGGTGAACTTGAAGTTAGGGTCATGTCCCAAGCGCATATCTGCGAAGTTCTGGTGCGACAACAGTTCTACGATGGTGGAAGGGACGGCGGGCAGGCGTGTTTCACTGTAGTTGCGGTTCCATAGGCTGCGGCGTGTCCAGTCTACGTTGAAGGTAGAGCGGATATCACGCTGCAACTGCGTTAGCAGAATGTCCGAAAGGTCACGGGAGGCATGGCGGTCTGTACCGGCATGCAGCCGACCGTTGTTGAAGTTGGTGGTATAAATGCCGAGAGTGCCTATAATCTCATCTTCCTTACTGAAACCGGCATCGCTATGCAGGGCCATACTCATTTCAAAGGGGATGCCCAAACCTTCTTCCGTTGGGTTGAATAGTGATTTTCCTGCAAGGTAATTCACTGTACGGGAACGTACGTTGATATCGTCGTTCATATCATTCTTTCCCTCATAGCCTCCATAGACGGGATAGGGCATGCCTGCCCATTGGGCAAAGTAGCGTGCGCCTTCCAGGTATCTGGGCAAGCCGCTGGTTTGTCCCCCGCGGGCAATGTTGCCCATGCCCCCTCCAAAGCGGACGGCATCGGCACAGACCACGCCTTTCTCTTTGCTTTCGTTGCTCAATACCACCATGCCGTAGTCGTTCCGGCCTTTGTCAAAAGTGAATGTGCCGAGGTACACCCATGTGCCGCTTCCTATTTGCTGGTTCACCTTGAACTCCGTGACGCCTCCATTGTGAAATACAAGATATTTGGCATCGCTTACGCTGCCCGGCAGTGTTTGGTAAGATACGTATACAGCATATTCTCCCGTTTCCGGAATATCGGGTACCCATTCGGCAAAAGCCTTGTCTTTCTTCTTTTCAGTTTTGGCAAAGCGTGCCGTGCCGGAGAGGAAAGGGTTTTCATTGTCTTGATAGACTCGTTTCCGTTGGGCAAATCCGGGTCGGGAGGTCTGTTCCCAACGTGCTTTCCGGCTTTTCACGTCCAGATAAAGGGAACCTTGTCCTCCATGTCCGCTCAGGCTACCGTCATTGTCTACGATGACTTCCTGCTTCTGCGTGTCCCTTTCGCGGGGAGTGAATACATTGGCTCCTGCATTCTCTAGCATGGGCAGGAGGTAGGGCAGGATGAAGGATTGGGTGAACTGGTCTTCTGTAGTGCAGAACAGCCTCGGGCGTTGCCATCCCCATTTGTCCTTGTCATTGATATAATATTTCCCGTGGCTTTGCCAAAGGGCGATGTGGCGTCCTTCCAGTCCGCGGGTGATGTCGTAGGGGCGCGAGGTACGGGTTACCCAGGGGGTACCTTTGTATTCCAGGTGGCTGAACAGACGTGCCTTGTCTTTCTTCCCTTTCCGGTAGAGGTTGGGGATAAGCTCTTCGATGCTCTTCCCGTCAGCAAAGACGGTGAGGTCGAAATAGTTCACCGGTCCTGGCAGGATTTGTCCCAGATGGCGGTAAATGGCATCAACGGTTTCAGGCCGTAGAGGCTGGTAGGCAAAGCGCTCGTTTGTATAGACAAGCAATTTCTTCTTCCGGAAGTCAATGCGGAAACTATCCAGCTTGCAGGTACCGATGTTGGCCGTATGGGTGGTGTATTCCCTAAAGAATGTCTGGAGGCGTTCTTCCACATTCTGCTCTAGTTCTTGTGCCGGAAGGAGGAATCCACACAAGAGCCATATGCCGGTTAGGATAAGTTTTTTCATACTGATGAAATATTGAAGTTGCCAATATCTGCTTTTACCAGACGGTGGTGCGTGCAAAAGTACATAAAAGAAAGCTTCACTGATGAGCGGGTTACTTTCTTTTTATTATTTTGCAGACATATAAGTAAGTCTTAAGAATTAAAAAGCATTAATCGGCAATCTTTTTCAGTTCTGTCAGTTCCGTAACTTTGTCCGGATAGAGGATGGCGTTGTGCGCAGCCATTTGAGCTGCTTTCTTATGGATTGGGTCCATTCCTTCGGGAGAATATGGGTTTTCTGTTACATTCTGATGGGTCAATGCCTCAAACCATGTGCAGGCAGCTGTATATCTGCCTATGGTTAAGTCAAGGTGGTATCCGTCCCTATTCATATGGTCGCCGATAAAGGAGGTACGTGCATTTTGTATGGCGGTTCCCGAAGGGATAATTTTCTTGATACCCACCAGGTTGGCGGCTTTCTTTACTGCATCCACAATGCTGGTGTACATTTTCATTTGGTTCTGGTCATAGTTTTTGAATCCGGTGTGGTTGGCATTGGTAGCATAAGCCCATGTCTGGTGCACCATTAATACGGTTTCCTTTCCAATTCGTTCCCTGATATAGTTAACCAATTCAGGTAGGGAAGCTTTGTAGCTGTCATAGATACCAGACAAAGGGCTGGCCTGCTGAACACTGATATAGTCCCATTTCTCATCGGCCAGTGCTTTCTCAATAGTCATTGACCGGGTTTCTGTTTTTTCCCCGTCTTTCTCTACTTTGCGATAGGCATAGGCCGGAGCGTTGTTGCGTATGTTTTGCACGTGCCGTTCCAGTGAACATCCTCCGATAAACATATTGCCGATAATCATGGTGATACCTTCAGCTTCTCCCAGTTCGTGCAAATATTGCTCTACTGCATCTTGTGAAAAGCTGTTGCCTATTGCCAATACTTTGATGGTGTCGTTATTGGCATGGCATCCATTTGCAAACAATGTAAATGGCGTGAGTAGGAATAAAATGACAAGGATGTTGATAGCATACTTTTTCATAATGGTGTTTGTTTTTAAGTTTTGTCGTTTCGATAAATAAGTAACAAAATTATTTGATTGTTTTTATATCTGCAAATATTCCTTGGGAATATAAGAAGGCTGAGACATGAAAAAATGAGATGCATTGCCGGAGCAATACATCTCATCCTATTGTTAATATTTTATCCGTTTATAGCGGAATGTATTCCACAAAGGCTTCCATCGCCTCATAGGAAGCAAGTCCGAGGCTGTCATACAAGGCAGCTGTTCCGCGGTTACGGTCCTCGCTGCGTTGCCAGAACAGACGTTCGTCATTGCCCAGGAACGGTGCGCTTTCCATCTGCGATTGATGCTTCAGGATAGAGTTACGCTTGGCACGCAGTTCTTCCGGGCTGATGGGCACAGCCATCTCGATGTTTTCGATTTCCCATTCGGCCCATGCACCGCGGTACATCCAGATGCGGCATTCCTTCAACCATTTGGCACCTTCTTCTTTTTCCAAGTCAATGGCGGCAAATACGGCGTCCGTACAAACACGGTGTGTGCCGTGCGGGTCGGCCAGGTCGCCGGCAACGAAAATCTGATGGGGTTTCACTTCACGCAATAGGTTGCGTACAATTTCCACGTCTGCTTCGCTGATAGGATTCTTCTGTATCTTGCCCGTTTCGTAGAATGGCAGGTCAAGGAAATGACAGTGATCCAGAGGGATATTATTGTATGTACATGCAGTGCGTGCCTCGCCACGGCGAATCAGTCCCTTGATGGTCAAGATGTCGCGTGTATCCATGTCACCGTCTTTCTTCTCCTTCAAGTATTTACGGATTTCAGTATATTTGTCATTGATGACCTGGTCTTCGCTGTTGTTGAAGATTTGGTTGAACCCGTTGATGAAGTGCAGGAAGCGGATAACTTCTTCATCGCCTACGGCAATGTTACCGGAAGTTTCGTAAGCCACATGCACGTCATGTTTCTGCTCTACCAGACGACGGATGGTGCCTCCCATGGAGATAACGTCATCATCGGGATGCGGAGAAAATACGACCACACGTTTTGGATAGGGCTTTGCACGCTCAGGACGATAGGTGTCGTCAGCATTCGGCTTGCCGCCCGGCCATCCGGTGATGGTATGTTGCAGGTCATTGAATATCTTGATGTTCACGTTATAGGCTGAGCCGAACAATGCCAGCAGTTCGCTCAGACCGTTTTCGTTGTAGTCCTTGTTGGTCAGTTTCAGAATGGGTTTTCCGGTGAGTTGGCACAACCAGACGATGGCACTGCGGATGAGCTTGTCGTTCCATTCGCAGGAGGTTACCAGCCAGGGGCGTTGGATACGCGTCAAATTGGCGGCGGCAGACAAGTCGATAGCTACATGTGCATTGTTGTGAGTCTGCAGATAAGATGCAGGGATAGTATCTGTTACCGGACCTTCAACGCATTCTTTCACCTTTTGCGCTTTCTCCTCACCCCATGCCAGCAGATATATTTTCTTTGCCGAGAGGATGGTGGCTACTCCCATGGTGATGGAGCTGATGGGGGTATTTTCAATGCTACCGAACATCTTGGAAGCTTCATTGCGGGAGTCGTTGTCCAGCAATATCAGACGAGTGGTAGAGTTCAGGCGTGAACCCGGTTCATTGAAACCTATATTACCTACACGGCCAATGCCCAGCAAAGCGATGTCTAAGCCACCGAAACTTTCAATGCGCTGCTCGTAAAGACGGCAATATTCAAAGATGGCGTCTTTGGCGATGGTGCTGTCGGGGGTGAAAACATTCTGTTTGTCAATGTCCACATGGTCTATCAGCATTTCCTTCAATGCGTTGAAGTTGCTGTTGATGGCATTGGGAGCTAATGGATAATATTCGTAGAGGTTGAATATGACTACGTTGCGGAAACTTAATCCCTCTTCCTGGTGCATACGTACCAAGTCTGCATATACATTGCGCGGAGAGTTACCGCCTGCCAGTGCCAAGACACAGAAACGTCCCGCCTTTTGCTTGTCACGGATTAACTGTGCAATGTCAAGGGCAATCTGGTTGGCGCCTTCTTCCGCAGACTCATAAATATCTGTCGGGATTTTTTCCAGTCGGGTCAATACCGACCGTTCAAATGCATTCTCAGGTCTATAGTACCTGGGGGAGACTCTGTTGAGAGTGATTTGAGAGCTTAGATTGGTTTTCATAAAATTTATTATTAATAAATGATTAAGTATTGAACTGTTCTTTCAATCAACAAATATACGAAAAACAATGTTCATCCGCATATTGCTGAAGATTAATTAAGAAATACTGGTCGTCCCATATCTCATATGGGTTTTGACGGTTGTACGGAAAGTGTCTTCGGTCATTCCATAAAGTCACGGCCAACCGCCACCGTGAGTATGGATTTTACGTTGGGTCAACATAGGATTTAGGGGTTAGAATTATTAAATTAATCATGTTGTCGCTTTGACATTGTTTCGAAGGACAAAAATAGGTACTTTTTGGAGAAGATGTACTCCTTCTTTTGGGTATTTTCATTAAATACTCTAAAAAAGAGGATTTGGTGCATTTTGTATAATGTCTCGTTCGTTTGGGGTATAAGTGAGGATAATCATATAAAAATAGACCATTCATCGCACTTTTTGTCGTTTGGGTTTGTTATATTTGTGTGTGTTTATAAACTCTAAAATATCAATGTATGAAAAGCTGGAAAGTAGAAGCAGCCATCATAGCCGTGGGGCTGCTTTTGTTGGGAATCATGGTAAAAGGCGGTATCAACAATTTTGTGAATAAGGACCGTGTGGTCAGTGTGAAAGGGCTGGCCGAAATGGAAGTGCCTGCCGACAAGGTAGTCTGGCCTCTTGTCTACAAAGACATAGGTAATGACCCTGCACTGCTTTATGCCAATATGGAGAAGAAAAACACTGCCGTCGTGAGTTTCCTTGAAAACAACGGTATTGAGAAGGAGGAAATCAGTATTGCACCGCCCGAAGTGATTGACATGCAGGCCGAACGTTACGTTGACCGCAACGTGGCCTATCGTTATAATGCCACGTCTGTCATCACTGTCACTTCCAAGAATGTGGATAGGGTGCGTAAGCTCATGTCGGGGCAGGCTGAACTCTTGAAGCAGGGTATTGCCATCACGGGAGGGGATTATAAATATAATGTGTCTTATGAATTCACCGGTCTCAACGAAGTGAAGCCCAGAATGATAGAGGAGGCCACGAAGAACGCTCGTGCTGCAGCCGAGAAGTTTGCCAAGGATTCGGACAGTGAACTGGGGAAAATCCGCAATGCCTCGCAAGGGCAGTTCTCCATAAGTGACCGCGATGCCTATACTCCTTATATAAAAAGCGTACGTGTAGTGACTACTGTGAACTATTATTTGAAGAAATAACGAACTCGTCCGCATCTTTCCAAGCGGGAAACTTTAGCCTGAACTCCTGCAGGGAGGAAAGGTTGAGGGAGGCGGTGGCAATCGCCTCTTCGTTGTCGGGCACAGTGGCAAGCACTTCCCCCTTCGGAGAGTAGACCACACTGCCTCCGCTGTGTGGAATGTCTCTGCCGTCCTTGCCGATACGGTTGACACCGCAGACATAACTGATGTTTTCCAGCGCGCGCGCTTGCAGCAGGATGTCCCAGACTTTCCGGCGGGGAATGGGCCAGTTGGCGACGTAAATCAGGAGGTCGTATTCATTGCTCGTATTGCGGCTCCAGACCGGGAAACGAAGGTCATAGCATACAAGCAGCAGTATATTCCAGCCGCGATATCGGATGATGGGACGCCGGTTGCCGGGGGTGAAATGTTCTGTCTCGTGCCCCATCCGGAAGAGGTGGCGTTTGTCGTAATAG
>NZ_JBCNZM010000003.1:85478-88483 GCF_040227615.1 Bacteroides sp. RTP31139st1_H2_RTP31139_211217
GTAAGCATTGCCTTCGGGCGTAAGGAAGAATGCGCGGTTGTAGTAGGATGGCTTTCCGCCTTCCGAGGCTGTTTCGCAGGCAATATAGCTGCCGGCAAGAGCAAGCCGGTACTCTTCGGACCATTGGCGCAGTGTTGCGATGGTTTCTCCCGTTGTGGGTTCGGCCAAGCTGGCGGTGTCCATACTAAAGCCGGTGGAGAATGTTTCCGGTAAAACAACAATCTCCGTTGTTCCACGAAGAGTTTCTAACTTCTCGCGGAGACGACGGAGATTTTCTTGTTTATTTTCCCAGACGATGTCTGTTTGCAAGATGCTTATTCGCATGGCATTAATGCTTAATACCTGATTAGATATTTCCTAAATCAAAATTTTCGGGATTTTTTCCTTTAAAGTTCTTGAAGTACAGTTTTATCTCGCGCATATCCTTTTCGATGTCTCCGGTAGGCATGACAGCCTTGGTAGAGGAGATGGTCTTGGAAGGATAATCAATCCCGATAAGCATGATGGGCACTTGTGCTTTAAGTGCTATGTAATAAAAACCTTTCTTCCAGTTGGGATTGGCTTTACGGGTTCCTTCCGGTGTAATAGCCAGGTGGAAATGCTTGCTGTTTGCAAACTTTTCGGTCATTTGGTCCACTAAGGAAGATTTACGTCCCCGGTTCACCGGAATGCCGCCAACGGCTTTGAATATCAGTCCCAGAGGAAAAAAGAACCATTCCTTTTTCATCATGAAACTGGTCTTGCGGCCGATGGCACCATAAAACAATTTACCGATAAATAAGTCCCAATTGGAAGTATGGGGTGCCGCACAAATTACACATTTGTCGTAGTCGGGCACCGTCACGTTTGTCTTCCAGCCCAGCAGGCGATAATAAATGAAGCTATAAAAGGCTTTCTTCATCTTATTTCAGTTTGCCCATTGCGTCAATAATTTCGTCTACTTTTGCATTGAAGTCAGCACGAAGTTTTTTGTAGAAACCTTTTACATTTCCTGGCTCGGTGTGGCTGATGCGGCTTATGAATTCATCTTGCATTTTCAGAATTTCAGCCATCAGTTCATCGGCTTTTTGTTTGTCTGTTCCAGGCACATATAAGCTGTTTACAAGACACTCTGTGAACAATTCACCTGCAATATAGTTTATATTCTTCTTTAGTTCTTTTCTACTTGCCATAATCTTTACGTTTAAAATGAATAATCTGAATTATTTTCGGTAAAGATAATGTTTTTCTTTGTTAGTGTAGAGCAAAAAAGGGTTTTTATGTGTTTTTAATTTAGTAGTTTTGTGGAATTATTCCACAAACTGTGGACACATTCCACAGGGAAAAATGGAGGATGCCACCATGAATAAAGAACTGCCGTCTGCTTTTCTGCTTGATATATAGTTTGTTAGACGTAATGGATGAGATGGTGATAGATTGGCATCGGATTTGCTTTAATAGAAAGAAACAGGGTTAAATTTAATATACAAACAAGCATGAGACAGTCTTTTACGAAAAAAGAATTGAAACTAAAGAAGAAGAGGTTGCTGATGATGGTTGCCTGCATGGCGGTATTGTTGGCAGGTTACGTTATTCTGACTTGGCCTAAGAAGGTGGAATCGGAAGCTCCTACCGTGATTGTGGAATCTGCGGAAAAAGGAGATGTGGAGATATATGGCGAGTACGTGGGACGTATTCGCGCTCAGCAGTTTGTAGAGGTACGTGCGCGTGTGGAAGGGTATTTGGAGAATATGCTTTTCGCAGAAGGAACATATGTCACCAAGAACCAGGTACTTTTTGTGATAAACCAGGACCAGTATAGGGCAAAGGCTGACAAAGCTCGTGCACAGTTAAAGAAGGATGAAGCGCAGGCATTGAAGGCAAAGCGCGATTTGGAGCGTATCCGCCCCCTCTATGCGCAGAACGCTGCCAGCCAGCTGGATTTGGACAATGCCCAGGCTGCTTACGAGACTGCAGAAGCCTCAGTAGCGATGAGCCAGGCCGATTTGGACCAGGCTGAATTGGAATTGGGATATACGTTGGTCCGTTCTCCGCTATCGGGACATATCAGTGAAAGAAATGTGGATTTGGGAACATTGGTCGGACCGGGAGGCAAGTCCTTGCTGGCTACGGTTGTGAAAAGTGATACGGTTCTGGTAGATTTCAGCATGACGGCATTGGATTACCTGAAAAGCAAGGAACGGAATATCGATATAGGGCGTCAGGACTCTACACGTTCCTGGCAGCCGAACATTACGATTACTTTGGCGGATAATACCGTCTATCCTTATAAGGGCTATGTGGATTTTGCCGAACCTCAGGTGGACCCTCAGACCGGAACATTCTCCGTACGTGCAGAAATGCCGAATCCTGACAGAGTGTTGTTGCCGGGGCAGTTTACAAAGGTGAAGCTGTTGCTGGATGTACGTGAGGGTGCTGTCGCCGTTCCTCAAAAGGCAGTTACCATTGAGAAAGGTGGTGCATATATTTTTGTGATGCGCCGGGACTCTACGGTTGAAAAGCGTTTCATTGAGTTGGGACCTGAATTTGGCAACAATTGGGTGGTTGAACGTGGTCTGGCTGCCGGAGAACAAATTGTGACGGAAGGTTTCCACAAGCTGACTCCGGGTATGAAAGTACGTGCCCAGGTTGCCGTTCCTAAAAAGGAGGAAGAACAGACGAGTGATTCTCTGAACAAGCAGGTTGTTTCCGAAACGAAGCAGACTACTCCGACTGAGAATAAATCAAAGGACAACAACCCTTCAAAGTAATGATGTTATGAAAGTAAGTTTCTTTATAGACCGCCCGGTATTCTCGGCGGTGATATCGATTGTGATTGTAATTGTCGGTATCATTGGCCTGACCATGCTGCCGGTAGACCAATATCCGCAGATAACGCCTCCCGTAGTGAAAATCAGTGCTTCCTATCCGGGAGCCAGTGCATTGACTGTTTCGCAGGCGGTGGCAACCCCTATCGAGCAAGAGATAAACGGTACTCCCGGTATGCTGTACATGGAGTCCAACAG
>NZ_JBCNZM010000003.1:88493-92779 GCF_040227615.1 Bacteroides sp. RTP31139st1_H2_RTP31139_211217
GAGGATTTTCAGCTACGGTCACTTTCGACGTGTCTGCCGACCCGGATTTGGCTGCCGTAGAAATACAGAACCGTGTGAAACTGGCGGAGAGCCGTTTGCCAGCCGAAGTGATTCAGAACGGTATTTCTGTGGAAAAGCAGGCTCCCAGCCAGTTGATGACCATCTGTCTGACTTCCAGTGACCCGAAGTTCGACGAAATTTATTTGAGTAACTTTGCTACTATCAATGTACTCGACTTGTTGCGCCGTATCCCCGGTGTTGGACGTGTTTCCAACATTGGCAGTCGCTACTATGCCATGCAGATATGGGCGTTGCCCGACAAACTTGCCAACTTCGGACTGACGGTGCAGGATTTGCAGAATGCCCTGAAGGACCAGAACCGTGAGTCTGCTGCGGGTGTTTTGGGACAACAGCCGGTGAAGGGACTCGACATTACTATCCCTATCACTACCCAGGGACGCTTAAGTTCGGCAAAGCAGTTTGAGGACATTGTGGTCCGTGCCAATGCCAACGGTTCCATTATCCGTCTGCGCGATGTGGCGCGTGTTTCATTGGAAGCATCTTCATATAGCACAGAGAGTGGCATCAACGGTGAGAATGCTGCCGTTCTCGGTATCTATATGCTTCCCGGGGCCAATGCAATGGAAGTTGCAAAGAGCGTAAAGGCTGCTATGGAGGAAATCAGTGCAAATTTCCCTGAGGGGATGAGTTATGAGATTCCCTTCGACATGACGACTTATATTTCCGAATCCATTCACGAAGTGTACAAGACGTTGTTCGAAGCGCTGATTCTGGTGGTGCTGGTTGTATTTCTATCCTTGCAAAGTTGGCGTGCGACGGTGATACCGATTGTTGCGGTACCTATTTCCCTGATTGGTACCTTCGGTTTCATGCTTATTTTCGGTTTCTCTCTGAACATACTGACTTTGCTTGGATTGATTCTCGCCATCGGTATTGTGGTGGATGATGCCATTGTGGTGGTGGAGAATGTAGAACATCTTATGGAGACGGAGAAATTGAGCCCGTATGAAGCTACCAAAAAGGCGATGAACGGATTGGCAAGTGCCTTGATTGCCACATCGTTGGTGCTCTGTGCCGTGTTTGTGCCAGTAAGTTTCTTGAGCGGAATCACCGGACAGTTATACCGTCAGTTTACCATTACTATCGCCGTTTCCGTATTGCTTTCTACGGTAGTGGCCCTGACGCTTAGTCCCGTCATGTGTTCGCTCATATTGAAGCCCGACAGTGGAAAGAAAAAGAACATAGTTTTCCGCAAAATCAATGAATGGCTGAACTTGGGCAATCACAAATACGTGGCTGTCATTAACCGGGTCATCAGGAATCCCCGCCGCTTGATGAGTGCGTTCGGCCTGGTACTGGTTGCCATTTTCATTATCCACCGGTTGGTGCCTACCAGCTTCCTGCCGGTAGAAGACCAGGGCTATTTTAAGATAGAGTTGGAGTTGCCGGAAGGTGCTACTTTGGAGCGAACCCGTGTGGTGACCGACCGTGCCGTGCAATACTTGGAGAAGAATCCCTATGTGGCCTATGTGCAGAACGTGACGGGTAGCAGCCCCCGTGTGGGTAGCAACCAGGCACGCAGTGAGCTGACGGTTATTCTGAAACCGTGGGAAGAGCGTAAGGGGATTTCCATCGATAAGATAATGGAGAATGTGGAGAAGGATTTGAAGGAATATCCCGAATGCAAGGTCTATCTTTCCACGCCTCCGGTCATTCCGGGATTGGGTACCTCGGGAGGTTTCGAAATGCAGCTTGAGGCGCGTGGAGAGGCGACGTTTGACAACTTGGTGCAGGCGGCAGATACGCTGATGTATTATGCCCAGAAGCATAAGGAGCTGACGGGGCTTTCATCATCCTTGCAGTCTGAAATACCGCAACTTTATTTTGATGTGGACCGTGATAAGGTGAAAATGCTGGGTGTGCCCCTGGCGGATGTATTCTCTACCATGAAGGCCTATACCGGTTCAGTATATGTGAATGACTTCAATATGTTCAACCGTATATATAAGGTGTATATCCAGGCCGAGGCTCCTTATCGTGAGCATAAGGACAATATCAACTTGTTCTTTGTAAAGGCAAAAGACGGAGTGATGGTGCCGCTTACTTCCTTGGGAAATGCCTCTTATACCACCGGTCCGGGCAGTATCAAGCGTTTCAATATGTTTACCACTGCCGTCATCCGCGGTTCTGCGGCACAAGGCTACAGTTCCGGCCAGGCAATGGAGATTATGGAGCAGATTGCACGTAACCACTTGCCGGACAATATCGGTCTGGAGTGGAGTGGCCTTTCCTATCAGGAAAAGAAGGCGGGAGGACAGACGGGTCTTGTGCTTACGCTGGTATTCCTTTTCGTATTCCTCTTTTTGGCTGCGCAATATGAAAGTTGGACGGTGCCTATCGCTGTATTGCTTTCACTGCCGGTTGCCGCTTTGGGTGCCTATCTGGGCGTTGTGATATGCGGATTGGAGAATGATATTTATTTCCAGATCGGCTTGGTGATGCTGGTGGGGCTTGCGGCAAAGAATGCCATTTTGATTGTGGAGTTTGCCAAGGTGCAGGTTGACAAGGGAGGAGACTTGATACAGTCTGCCATCCATGCTGCCCAACTCCGTTTCCGGCCTATCCTGATGACTTCCCTCGCCTTTGTATTGGGAATGCTTCCT
This sequence comes from Bacteroides sp. RTP31139st1_H2_RTP31139_211217, assembly GCF_040227615.1. NCBI lineage: Bacteria > Pseudomonadati > Bacteroidota > Bacteroidia > Bacteroidales > Bacteroidaceae > Bacteroides > Bacteroides sp. RTP31139st1_H2_RTP31139_211217. The sequence continues at coordinate 91,178 of NZ_JBCNZM010000003.1, forward strand.
ATGGTGTTGGCAAGCGGACCGGGCTCGGCGAGCCGTCAGGCCATCGGTACGGGTGTTTTCTTCGGAATGATATTTGCCATTGTATTCGGTATTGTGCTTGTACCGTTCTTCTTTGTCCTGGTATACAAGACAAAAACCAAAGTGCAGCATAAGATTAAGAAAGACTGATTTTAAAGACAACGTTTATGAAAAGAAAGAACATATATATTATTTTGTTGCTGAGTATGTTTGCCCTTACCTCATGCAAGGTGGGCAAGAGCTATGTGCGTCCGGAGATGGCATTGCCGGATAGCCTGGCACAGCAGCAGGATAGCATGAGCATAGCCGATGAACAGTGGCAGGCAGTTTATACGGACAGCACGCTGCGTGCTTTGATAGACCGTGCTCTGGAATATAACAAAGACATGCTGATTGCAGCTTCCCGTGTCAAGGAGATGGCTGCCCAAAAACGTATCAGTGTTGCCAACCTTCTGCCGCAGCTCACCGGAAAGGTGGAGGCTGAGCGCGAGGTGGAGATTTACGGTGGTCATAGCCGTGATGTAGGCAATACTTACGAAGCCAAGGCGTTGCTCTCTTGGGAACTGGACCTTTGGGGAAACTTGAGATGGAAAAAAGTGGCTGCTGTGGCCGAATATTTGCAAAGTGTGGAGGCGCAGCGTGCGTTGCGCATGACCATCGTTGCCGAAGTGGCGCAGGCTTATTATGAGCTGGTAGCCCTTGATACGGAACTGGAGATTGTGCGCCAGACACAAAAGGCGCGTGAAGAGGGAGTGCGCTTGGCGCGTATCCGTTTTGAAGGAGGGCTGACCTCGGAGACCTCTTATCAACAGGCTCAAGTGGAGTTGGCTCGTACGGCTACTCTTGTTCCGGATTTGGAACGCCGTATCTCTCTGAAAGAAAATGATATATCCTTCCTTGTGGGGGAATTCCCTACCCGTATCAAGCGTGTCAATTTTCTGCAGGAACTGGATGTGCCGGAGTCCTTACCGGTAGGTCTGCCTTCGGATTTGTTGGAACGTCGCCCCGATGTCCGTGCGGCAGAGCAGCAGTTGAAGGCTGAACATGCCAGAGTGAAAGTTGCTTATACCAATATGTTCCCCCGTCTGGCCCTGACCGGACAATTTGGATTGGAAAGTGATGTGTTGTCCAATTTTCTGGAATCCCCCTATTCCTTATTGAATGGGGCGGTCTTGGCACCGCTTTTCGGTTGGGGAAAGAACCGTGCTGCATTGAATGCACAGAAGGCTTCTTTTGAAGCCGAAGTGCATAGCTATGAAAAGACAGTGCTGAATGCTTTTAAGGAAGCGAAGAATGCCATTGTGGATTTCAATAAGATAAAGGAGGTCTACCAACTGCGTGCCAAACTTGAACGTTCTGCCAAGGGATATGTGGATTTGGCACAGTTGCAATACATCAACGGCGTCATCAATTATATGGATGTGCTCGATGCCCAGCGTGGTTATTTCGATGCCCAAATAGGGGTGAGCAATGCCATCCGCGACGAACTTATTGCCATGGTAAATGTCTATAAGGCATTGGGGGGTGGCTGGCAAACCGAATGACGTGTGATTAAAGAAGACAGCAAGGGCGTGTATGTATCGA